>NZ_JAMLIE010000005.1 GCF_023954335.1 Aquamicrobium sp. | reverse complement strand
CACGGGAAGAAGACGCGCTCGATCGCGGTGATGATCTGGAACAGGACGATGCCCAGTATCGCCAGGATCGTCACCGCCCCGAACGCCAGCGGCACCTGGAAGAAGGCGGTGGACGTCTGGATCAGGTTGCCGAGCCCGCGGTCGGAGGTGACGAACTCGCCGACCACCGCGCCGACGACCGACAGGGTGATGGCCGACTTCAGGCCGCTGAAGATGAACGGGATCGCGAAGGGTATGCGTATCCTGAAGAACTCCTGCAGCCGGCCGGCGCGATAGCTGCGGCCGAGCTCGATCAGCTCCGAGGGGGTCGACATCAGGCCGGTCGCCACCGAGATCACCAGCGGGAAGAACGCGACCAGGAATGTCACCGCGATGCGCGGCATCTCGTTGGCGCCGAGGGCGATGACCAGGATCGGCGCCAGCGCGACCTTGGGGATCGCCTGCGTCAGCACCAGCAGCGGATAGATGGCGTTGGAGGCGTAGCGCGACGAGGCCAGCGTGAAGCCGAGCGGGATGCTGACCGCGACGGACAGCAGAAACCCGGCAAGGACGGTGCGGATCGTAGCCCAGGTATGGAACATGACGGCCGGGCCCTCGGCCACGGTCGCGGCGTAGATCACCGACGGGGCGGGCAGCAGATATTGCGGCACGCTGAACGCCTTGACGGCGAGCTCCCACGCCAGAAGCATGAAGGCGAAGACCGCCGTCGGGAGAATGACGTCTTGGCCGTAGTGCCAGAACTTGCGCAACATCATGACCGGCGCTCCTCAATGCCTGCTGGTGATCAGGGACCGGATATGCCGGACACACCGGTTGAACTCGGGAAGGGCTTCCGAATCGAAGCTGCGCGGGCGCGGAATGGGGATCGGGACGATCTCCTCGATGCGCCCGGGCCGCGCCGACAGCACCACCACGCGATCGGCCAGCATGACGGCCTCGGAGATCGAGTGGGTGACGAAGACGATCGTCTTGGGCTGCTCGGTCCAGATGCGCAGCAGCTCGATGGACATCTCCTCGCGCGTCAGCGCGTCGAGGGCGCCGAACGGCTCGTCCATCAGCAGCACCTGCGGGTCGGGCGTCAGCGCCCGGCAGATCGCCGCGCGCTGCTGCATGCCGCCCGAAAGCTCGTCCGGGTAGCGGTTCTCGAACCCTTCGAGCCCGGCGAGCGCCAGAAGCTCGCGCGCCTTCTCGCGCGGCGGATCGCTCCGCCGCATCAGCTTGAACGGGAAGAGCACGTTCTCCATCACGGTCTTCCAGGGAAGCAGGGTGGGCTTCTGGAAGACCATGCCGGTTTCGCGCCGCGGCTCCCTGACCGCCAGACCGTCGATCAGGATTTCACCCGCCGAGACGCCGAACAGGCCGGCGATGAGCCGCAGGAGAGTCGACTTCCCGCATCCGGAGGGCCCGACCAGAGCGATGAACTCGTTCTTCTCGATGCTCAGGCTCACGTCTTTCAACGCGGCGATCTCCGAGCCATCCCAAGACGTGTAGATCTTGGATACGTTGTTGATTTCGATGCTGGTCACGATGGCCCTCCGACGCCGGTGTCACCTGATGGGATCAGCGCGGCGGCAGCATGCCGGTGTCCAGCGCCTGCTGCGGGTCCCACGCCGGGTCGAGGTCCTGCGCCTTGGCCACGGTCTCGTAGGTGAAGGCGAGCTGGTCGGGATTGAAGCGGCCGAGCCCGTCGCGCTCGGAATCCTCGTTGAAGACGTGCTCGAGCATCACCGAGAGCGAGCCCATGCAGTCGTCGAGCGGCAGGCCCGGAACGTGCTCGATATGCAGCTTGCACGCCTCTTCTTGGTTGTCCTTCGCCCAGTTGAGCGACTTCTGGAGCCCGCGCAGGAACGCCTCGACGACCTCCTTGCGGCTGGCGATGGTGCTGTCGGAGGCGAAGACGGCGTTCGAGTAGATCTTGAAGCCGGTCTCGACGTAGGGCAGGACCTTGATCGACTCGCCCGCGCTCTGCGCCGCCTTGTTGTTGTAGTAATAGTGCATCGAGTAGAGCGGCGCGGCGTCGATCTGCTTCTGGATCAGCAGCGTGCCCATCGCGGTCGCGTCGACATTGACCCAGGTCACCGAATCCTCGGGAAAGCCGATGCGCTGCGCGACCTCGGGGAAGTAGATGCGGTGGCTGTTGCCCGGCGTGATGCCGAGGCGCTTGCCCTCCAGATCGTTCAGCGTGTCGATGCCCGAGCTTTCGAGCACGAAGAAGGAATGGGGCGAATAGGTGTAGAGGGCGCTGATCGCCTTGACCGGCGCGCCGGCCCGCGAGCGCGCCGTCAGCACCGCGCCGATGTCGCCGACGCCGAAATCGGCCGCGCCGTTGGCGATCTTCGAGACGGTATCGCTGCTGCCGTAGCCGCGGCTGATGGTGATGTCGATGCCCTCTTCCTTCCAGAAGCCCTTGGTCCAGCCGGAATAGTAGGCCGCGTATTCGCCCGACGGCAGGAAGTCCATCATGAAGTGGACGGCCTGCTGCGCCGAGGCCACGGTGGGGGCACAGATGGCGGACGCCGCCGAAAAGATCGAAAGCGCCACGATATGCTTCTTTATCAGCCTGTCGAACGTACGCATGATGACATCCTCCTGTCGATGAATTGTGTTCCCTGCCATTTCACGGTAGCGGCGGCACACAAAGCGATCGAATAAAAATTGGCGGCTTAGTATTATGAATCGGAATAGATTCCGAGCCTTGCCGTCGCCGGCGAGAGCCTGCCGGAATCGCGGTCCCGCCTGCCCCGGCCGGGCGGGACGATAAGGAAGCGGAATAGTCGGCTGCCATCTGATTATTAGACGCCCGGCCGATCCGGATCGATTCATGGACCGCCTGAATCGATCCGGGGAGCCGGCATGAGCCAGAAACTGGGAGTGCTTGGCGGCATGGGGCCGCTGGCCACCGCCGATTTCTTCTACAAGCTGACGCTGGCCAGCAAGGCGGAGCGCGATCAGGACCATATCGAGACGGTCATCTACTCGGCGACCCGCACGCCGGACCGCTCGTCCTCGATCATGGGACAGGGGCCCTCGCCGCTGCCGATGCTGATCGAGGGAGTCTCGCTGCTCGTCGACGCCGGCGTGTCGGTGATAGCGATCCCCTGCAACACCGCCCATTACTGGCATGCCGACCTCGCCCGCTTCAGCCGGGTCCCGATCCTGCACATCGCCGAGAGCGCGTGCGAGGCGCTGCGGGCGGCGGGCGGGCCGGTGGCGAAGGTCGGGCTGCTCGCCACGACGGGAACGCTGCATGCGGGCATATACCAGCCTCCCCTCGCCGCGCGGGGCTACGAAGCGGTCCTCCCGACGGCCTCCGAGCAGGACGAATTCGTCCAGCCGGCCATCGGGCTGGTCAAGGCCGGCGACGTAGCCGGGGCGAGAGCCCTGCTGGAGGCCGCGATCGACGCCCTCGTCGCCCGGGGGGCAACGCGGATCGTCATGGGCTGCACCGAAATCCCGGTGGCGCTGGCGAACTCGCGGCGCGCGCCCATGCTGGTCGACGCGACGGCGGCGCTGGTCTCGGCCTGCATCGCCCATTGCACCGGCGAGCCGCGCGAGGACCGGACATGAAACCGGCGCGCGGCCGGGATGGCCGGTCTGGAGGGCCGGCGAACGCCGCGCAACCGCATGGGGCCGCGATGCCGCACGTTGAGATCGACTTCGAGGCGCTCGACGCGCAGCTGGCCTACAAGCTGCTTGCCGGCACGATCGTGCCGCGCCCCATCGCGCTCGTCACCACCGTTTCCGCACCCGGCATCGCCAATGCCGCGCCCTACAGCTTCTTCAACGTGCTGTCCGCCGACCCGCCGCTCGTCGCGCTCGGCCTCGAGAACCGGCCGGACGGGACGACCAAGGACACGGCGCACAACATCGAGGCGCGCGAGGAGTTCACCGTCAACATCGTCTCCGATGCCATCGCCGGCGCGATGGCGGCCTGCGCCGGCGATTTCGACTACGAGGTCGACGAGCTCGCCCAGACCGGACTGACGGCCGCGCCCGGAAAGAAGGTGTCGAGCCCCTACATCCTGGAAGCGCCGGCCGCCTTCGAATGCCGCCGGTTCATCACCTTCGCGGTCAGCCGCTCGCGCAACATCGTCATCGGCAGGATCGTCCATGCCCATTACCGGGGCGACATCCTCGATCTCGAGCGCATGCGGGTGAACGGCGACGCGCTCGACGCCGTCGGCCGCCTGACCGGCCGCGCCTATACGCGCACGCGCGACAAGTTCGACCTCTAGCCCTTTCGCGCCGGGCTCCCCAGACGAAAGCCGGATCATGACACGCAAGCGAGCAGAAACCAGCGACGAAACCTCCGCGCAGGACGTCGCGGCCGCCCCGCAGGCGGAGCGCCCCGGCGCGCGGACCCGCACGGAGCAGGATCTCCTCGGCGAGGCGCATATCCCGGCCGACGCCTATTGGGGAATCCATACCCTGCGCGCCGTCGAGAACTTTCCCATCACCGGCGTGCCGATTGGGCGGTTTCCCGACTTCGTGCGCGCCCTCGTCCTCGTGAAAGCCGCCGCGGCCCGCGCGAACAGGCGGCTCGGGCACCTTTCCGCCGAAAAATGCGCGGCGATCGAGAAGGCCTGCGACATGATCGCCCGCGAGGGCCGGCTGCACGACCAGTTCGTGGTCGACGCCGTCCAGGGCGGCGCCGGCACCTCGACGAACATGAACGTCAACGAGGTCGTCGCCAATCTCGCGCTGGAGACGATGGGCCGTGCCAGGGGCGACTATGCGGCGCTTCACCCCAACGACGACGTCAACAGGGCGCAGTCGACCAACGACGCCTATCCGACCGCCCTGCGCCTCGCCGTCATCTTCGCCACCGAGCCCCTCGTCCACGCGCTGAACGAGCTGGCCTTCGCCTTCAAGGCGAAGGCGGTGGAGTTCGCCGGCATCCTCAAGATCGGCCGCACCCAGCTCCAGGACGCGGTGCCGATGACGCTCGGCCAGGAGTTCGACGGCTTCTTCGCCACGATCAAGGAAGACGTGTCGCGCCTTCGCGAGGCCGCGGCCCTGTTCCGCGAGGTCAATCTCGGCGCCACGGCGATCGGGACGGGCATCACCTCCGATCCCCGCTATGCGGCGCTCGCCGTCGAGGAGCTCGCGCGCCTGTCCGGCCAGCCGATGGTGCCGGCCGCCAACCTCATAGAGGCGACGTCGGACATGGGCGCGTTCGTCCTGTTCTCCGGCATCCTGAAGAGGATCGCCGTCAAGCTGTCCAAGATATGCAACGACCTGCGCCTGCTGTCGAGCGGGCCGCGCGCGGGCCTCGGCGAGATCCGCCTCCCCGCCGCCCAGGCCGGCTCGTCGATCATGCCGGGCAAGGTCAATCCCGTCATCCCGGAAGTGGTCAACCAGGTGTGCTTCATGGTCATCGGCCATGACCTGACGATCACCTTGTGCGCCGAAGGCGGCCAGTTGCAGCTCAACGCCTTCGAGCCGACCATCGGCTACTGCCTGCTGTCGTCGCTGCGGCACATGACGGCGGCGATCGAGACGCTGAACCTGCGCTGCGTCGGCGGGATCGAGGCGAACGCCGACCATTGCCTCGCACAGGTCGAGAATTCGATCGGCCTGATAACCGCGCTCGGGCCGCGCCTCGGCTACGAGGCCGCCTCGCGCATCGCCCGGCGCGCCCATGCGGAAGGGCGCCGCGTGGCGGACCTCGTGCGCGAGGAGGGCCTGCTGACCGGGCCGGAGCTCGACGACCTCCTCCGGATCGAGGTCATGACCGCGCCGCGCGCCTCCGGCCGGAGCGTGGCGGCAACGGCCTCCTGAACCGCCCCTCCCCGGCAGGCGTCACGGCATCGTCCCGCCACGGCCGGCATTGCCGGCTTTTGCGCGCGCCGTTTTCATACTAGCCTCAGCGGTGACGAAGAGAGCGTTCGCGAGGTTTCATGTTCGACAGCCCGGCCGATGCCGCCGATGCCCTGCTGGCCTATTTCGAGCGGCCGCGAGTCGAGATCGTCGTCGAGGCGCTGGTGCCGGCGGCGATCTTCCATCCGGCGGCGTCGGGAATCGCCATCGGCGGCACGCGGCTCGGCGGCACGCCGGACGCGCCCGCCGGCTTCGTCTGGCCCCGCCCGGCGCGGCCCGACGATCCCGACGAGATCGCCCGGCGCGGCAACGAGGACGCGGGCCGGGAAATGCGCGCCCACATGGCGCTCGACCTGCCCTATGCGTTCATCGCGCAGGTCGACCTCACTGAGGCCGCCGCGCTCGGGCCGGCCGCTTCGGCGCTTCCTTCCGAGGGGCGGCTGCTGTTCTTCTACGATCTCGCCATCGGCCCGTGGGACACCGGCACGCGCGTCGCCCGGGTGATCTGGGAGCGCTCGCCCGCCGATGCGCTGCGCCCGCTCGCCGTGCCGGACGACCTTGCCGCGGCCGCCGCGCGCGAGGCGCAGGAGCGGGCGGCGATCGCCGCCGAGTTCGGCGACGGGGACGAGGACGTGGACGAGGATGCCGGGGGCGGCACGAATTACGGCGCGCCGGCCCGGGCCATGACCCTGCGGCAGGCGTGGCGGCTTCCCGATCCGCACGCGCTCGAGATCGCGGCCATGCCCGACTTCGCCGCCGTCGCCAGGGGCGAGAGCGACGACCCCATGCTTCAGGACCTGTTCTCCGCCTATGAGGAGGCGCTGGAGGAATTCGGCGACCGCTATCCGGCCGAGACGTGGCAGCGCCAGCAGCTTCTCGGCAGCCCGATGCCGGAGCAGGACGATCCGCGCTACGACGCCGTCGTCGTCACCGGATGGGGCAAGCAGCACCTGTCGGGCGAGGAATGGCTGGAGCACCGCGACGAGGTGCTTCTCAAGGCACATGACTGGACGCTGCTGCTCCAGATCGACATCGGCGACTGGATGCAGGCGCGCTTCGTCGAGGGCACGATCTATTTCCTGATCCGGCGCGACCATCTCGAAAAGCACCGGTTCGACGAGGTGGTGGCCGTCTACCAGCAGACGTGACCCGGCGATGACGGCACCCGCCCTTCGCCCCGCGCTGACGCGCCGCGCGCTGTTCGGCGGCGCGGCGGTGGCGCTCGGCCTTTTCCCGCTTGTTCCGAGAGGTGCCATGTCCCAAGGCAACGACGAACCCGACACCGCGGCGCTGGCGCGGCTTCGCCCCGGCGATCCGAAGGAGAAGCTCGCCGAAGCGGCCGGCGCGTGGTGGCGCGAGCCGACGCCGGAAGAAGCCGGCTGGGTGCGCTATCTCGACGAGCGTCATCGCTTCACCGCCCGCCTCGATCGCGACGGCCGGGTGGGCTCGCTCGCCTACGCCTTCGATTTCGACCCGCAGGCGCCGTTCGCGGGCCTGCGCATGCTGATGCCCGAGGAGGAGGTCGTCCGCGCCTTCCCCGCTCTCGCGCTCAGCGAAGCGCGCGACAACTACCCCTATCGCTTCGGCTCGATGCCGCTGGAGACCGGCGGCACCCTGTTCGTCGAGATCGGCCACGGGCGGGTGACGCGGATGCGCGCCGACGACCCGGACGCGATCTATCCCGAGCGGCCCCTGCCGCTGCCGCGCCCGGCGCTCGCCTTCGACGTCGGGATCGTGCCGGGCTTCCTGCGCCGCGGCGCGGCCGCGCCCGACGGCTGGTGCTGCGGCCTGCCGCGCGGCATCGCGCAGGCGCAGTGGCCGCTGTCGAACAAGACCGGCTTTCCGCTGGAGCACCATTTCACCGTGCGCGTGCCCGAACCCTACCGCGTCAAGGGGCGCGAGTTCGTCGCGCTCGCCTTGTTCGGAGACAGCGCCGAGGAGAGCCGGCGCTCGCCGGCGATCTCGCGGCTGATGAACACCGTCTTCGACGGAAGGCCGCTTCCCGCCGCGGTCGAGGAGCCGCTGCGGCCGTTCCTCGACCATTTGCGCAACCGGCACCCGATGGAGTTCCGCGCCAAGGACATCCTCTATTCCTCCTTCGCCGCGATCTGGCTGACGCGAGAAGAATTCGAGGGCGAGGAATGCGAGCCGCCCGCGCCGGTCCGCACCGAGGCCAACGCCATGTGCACGCCGCCCGCCTGGCCGGTGACGGGCGCGGCCGAACGGTTCTTCGGCTGGAACGGCAAGGAGGCGTTCGATCCCTCCTTCTATCTTCACCGCGTCGCCGGCGGCCGTCCGTCGGCCAAGTGGGACATCCTCGCCTTCCGGATCGCCGAGGTCGGCGACGACCCCAACACCGGGCGCACGCCGGTCGACGAATTCTCGGACGACAATCGCGACGGCTACGTCCCGCGCTTCAGCGAGGCGTGGGACGGGCTCGGCCGCGACATCTCCTACGGCCCCATGCATTTCGGCGGCACCGCCAGCCCGATCCAGGCCATGCCCGACCTGACGCCGTTCTACATCGAGTTCGAGGAAACGCCCGGCATGTTCAATTTCGGCGGCGGCAGCGCGCAGCTCGACCTCGTCACCATGCAGCTCGACTGGGCGCAGTAGGCGGCCGGCCGACGAGAAGAAAGGACGCATCCATGCCAGCAAGGCCCGAAGTCGCCGGCTTCTACGACAAGCGCACCGGCTCGATCCAGTATGTGGTCGCCGACCCGGAGGCGGGACAATGCGCCATCGTCGACCCGGTGCTCGACTTTGACGAGAAGTCGGGCTGGACCGCGACGGCGAACGCCGACGCCATCCTCGCCTTCGTCGCCGACAAGGGCTACGCGGTCGAGTGGATCCTCGACACCCACCCCCATGCCGACCATTTCTCGGCCGCCGATTACCTCAAGCGCAAGACCGGCGCGCCGACCGCCACCGGCGAGAAGGTGACCGAGGTGCAGAAGCTGTGGAAGGGGTTCTACAACTGGCCCGATTTCCCGGCCGACGGCTCGCAATGGGACAGGCTGTTCGCCGACGGCGACAGCTTCGCCATCGGCGGCATCCCGGCGCGGGTGATGTTCTCGCCGGGCCACACGCTGTCGTCCGTCACCTTTGTGATCGGCGATGCCGCCTTCGTGCACGACACGCTGTTCATGCCCGATTCCGGCACGGCGCGCGCCGACTTCCCCGGCGGCAGCGCCAGGGCCCTGTGGGCGTCGATCCAGGCGATCCTCGCCCTCCCCGACGAGACGCGCCTGTTCACCGGCCACGACTACCAGCCGGAGGGACGCGCGCCGCTGTGGGAATCGACCGTCGCCGAGCAGAAGGCGCGCAACACCCACATGGCGCGCTACCGCACCGAGGCCGAGTTCGTCGCCGCGCGCGAGGCCCGCGACCGCACCCTGCCGATGCCGCGATTGATCCTGCACGCGCTTCAGGTCAATATCGACGGCGGCCGCCTGCCGAAGCCGGAAGACAACGGCCGGCGCTACCTCAAGATCCCGCTCGACCTGCTCGAAGGCGCGCCGTGGGATGAGTGAGACACGCCGCCCGCCCGTTCAGCGCATAGATCGTTGTTTTCACGCAATTCCGGACGGAAAACCGCTTCACGCTTTTCCTGGAATTGCTCCAGCCGGAGACATGCCGTGAGCAACCTTTTCGACGCATTCAGGCTCGCGGAGCGCGACGGGCGCGGCGCGCTCGTGCTGGCGGACGGGACCGCGATTTCCTATGGCGAACTCGCCGCCCTTGCCGGGCGCATCGCCCGGCGGCTCGGCGAAGCGGGCGTCGCGCCGGGCGACCGGGTCGTGGTGCAGGTCGAGAAGTCGCATGCCGCGCTCGCGCTCTATCTCGCCTGCCTCCAGCGCGGGGCGGCGTTCGTGCCGCTCAACAGCGGCTACACGATGCAGGAGGTCGGCTATTTCGTCGGCGACGCCGAGCCGCGGCTGGTCGTCTGCGCGCCGGAGCGCATCGAGGCGGTGCGCGCCGCGGCGGAACCGGCGCAGCCGGCGATCCTGACGCTGGACGAGGCCGGGCGCGGCTCGCTGACCGACGCGCCGGGCGCGCCGCTCCTCGACGTGGTCGCGCGCGGGCCGGACGATCTCGCGGCGATCCTCTACACCTCCGGCACCACGGGCAAGCCGAAGGGGGCGATGCTGAGCCACGACAATCTCGGCTCGAACGCGCGCGTGCTGATGGAGGAATGGCGCTTCACCGGCGACGACGTCCTGCTCCACGCCCTGCCGATCTACCACGCCCACGGGCTTTTCGTCGCCTGCAACGTGCTTCTGATGGCCGGCGGGCGGATGATCTTCCTGCCGAAGTTCGACATCGACGCGGTGCTGGAGGCCCTTCCGCGGGCGACGACGATGATGGGCATCCCGACCTTCTACACCCGCCTCCTCACCGATGCGCGGCTGACGCCCGGCCTCGTGCGCCACATGCGCCTGTTCACCTCGGGCTCGGCGCCGCTGCTGGCCGAGACCCATGTCGAATGGCAGGCGCGCAGCGGCCACGCCATCCTCGAGCGCTACGGCATGACCGAGACGGGCATGAACACCTCCAACCCCTATGACGGCGCGCGCATCGCCGGCACGGTCGGCCTCGCCCTGCCGGGAACGGAGGTGCGGGTGGTCGACGGCGAGAGCGGGCGCGAACTGCCACGCGGCGAGATCGGCATGATCGAGGTGCGGGGGCCGAACGTCTTCGGCGGATACTGGCGGCTGCCGGAGAAGACGGCGGCGGAGTTCCGCCCCGATGGCTTCTTCATCACCGGCGACCTCGGAACCCTCGACGCGCGCGGCTATGTCCGCATCGTCGGCCGCGGCAAGGACCTCGTCATCTCGGGCGGCCTCAACGTCTATCCCAAGGAGGTGGAGACCGAGATCGACGCGCTCGACGGCATTATCGAGAGCGCGGTGTTCGGCGTGCCGCATCCCGATTTCGGCGAGGCGGTCACCGCCGTCGCCGTCGCCGCGAAAGGCTTCGCGCCGGGCGAGGCCGGGATGCTGGAGGCGCTGGCCGGCCGCCTCGCCAAATTCAAGCTGCCCAAGCGCATCATCCTCGTTCCCGAACTGCCGCGCAACACGATGGGCAAGGTGCAGAAGGCCGAGCTGCGCCGGCAGTACCGCGATCTGTATGGCTAGGCGGGACAGGAGCGGCGCCAAGGCGTGCGGTGTGCATCACCGCCGCCGCTCGCGCCGCCCCTCATCCCCCTGCCGGGACCTTCTCCCCGTGAACGGGGAGAAGGGAGCTGCGGCCCTTGCTTTCGCCAATCGCAGACGTTGCAAAGAGGATGTGACGGTGCGGCCGGCATCCCTTCTCCCCGTTCACGGGGAGAAGGTGCCCGAAGGGCGGATGAGGGGCGGCGCGGGCGCTCGAAGATCGCGCTCCTTCGGAGCGGACAAGACCCAACGCGCCTTTAGCGCGCGATGGCGTAGCTCTGCATGTGGCGCGGGGTCGCCGCGGCGTACATCATGCCGTTGGCGCGTTCGACGGCGCAGACGCGGCCGAGCGACCAGGCGTCGAGCACCGAGAGCCGGTGGCCGCGCGCGGTGAGATCCGCCCGCACGCCCTCGGCGTAGCGGTCCTCGATCAGCACCTGCCCGAGATAGTATTCGCGCGGGTAGAACGAGCCCGGCCAGTGGCGGCTGTTGAACATCGGCGCGTCGATGCTGGCCTGCAAGCCATAGCCGTGCAGCAGGTGGCGGACGAGGACGGTGAGCGGCCACTGGTCCTGCTGGTCGCCGCCGGGCGTGCCGATGGCGAGGAAGGGCGCGCCCGCCTTCGTCACCAGCGTCGGCGTCAGCGTCGTGCGCGGCCGCGTGCGCGGGCGCAGCGTCGACGGCAGGTCCTCGTCGAGCCAGAACATCTGCGAGCGGGTGGAGATCGGGAAGCCGAGCTCGGGGATCACCGGCGAGCTTTGCAGCCAGCCGCCGCTCGGCGTCGCCGACACCATGTTGCCGAAGCGGTCGGTGACGTCGAGATGGACCGTGTCGCCCTCGATGGCGGGCAGCGGCGCGAAGGTGACCTCGCCGCCGCCGGGGCCTTGCGGCTCCTCGCTGCCGGCGCGCGCGGCGATGGTGGCAAGCCTGTCGGCCGCGCCGGGCAGATGGCTGGCGACGAGCTCCAGCGAGGCATGGCGCGGATCGACCAGCCCCGCGCGCTTGCGCGCATAGTCTTCCGATAACAGCACGTCCATCGGGATATCCGAGGCGAGCGGGTCGCCGTAGAACGCCTCGCGGTCGGCGAAGGCGAGCTTGGCGCATTCGACGATGGTGTGGGCGAAGTCGGCGCCGAGCGGGTCCATGCCGGCGAGGTCGAAATTCCTCAGCAGCATCAGCTGCTGGAGGAAGACCGGCCCCTGCCCCCACGGCCCGGTCTTGTGGACGGTGACGCCGTGGAATTCGGCCGAGAGCGGCTTTTCGTAGCTCGCCGACCAGCCCGCCATGTCGTCGTAGCGCAGGAGGCCGCCATTGCGCCGGCCGGTGGTGTCGAACAGCTCCTGGCTTGCATAGAAACGGTCGATGGCCTCGGCGACGAAGCCCTTGTAGAAGGCGCGCCGCGCCGCCTCGATCTGCTCGACGCGGTCACTGCTCGCGGCCTTCGCCTCGGCGACGAGCCGGCGATAGGTCGCGGCGGTGGCGGGTATCGTGAACAGGCGCCCGGGGCGCGGCACGCGCCCGCCCGGCAGCCACACCGCCGCCGATGTCGGCCACTCGTCGCGGAAGAGGTCGGCGACCGGGACGATGGACTGCACCGCGCGCTCCATCAGCGGAAAGCCGTTCTCGGCATAGGCGATGGCGTAGCCCAGCACCTCCTCGACCGTCATGGTGCCGTAGTCGCGCAGCAGCAGCATCCAGGCGTCGAAGGCGCCGGGAACCGTCGCCGGCAGCAGGCCGGTGCCGGGCACCATGTCGAGGCCGAGCGAGCGCATCCGTTCGACCGTGGCGAGCGCCGGCGACACGCCCTGCCCGCAGATGACGACCGGCTCGTCCGCCGCCGCGCTCTTGACGATGATCGGCACCTCGCCGCCGGGGCCGTTCAGGTGCGGCTCGACGATCTGGAGCACGAAGCCGCAGGCGGCGGCCGCGTCGAAGGCGTTGCCGCCGCGCTCCAGCACCGACATGCCGGCCGCGGTGCCCAGCCAGTGGGTGGAGCTGACCGCGCCGAAGGTGCCGGCGAGCTCCGGCCGCGTGGTGAAGGGTGCCATGATGCGCTACCTCTGGACGAGCTGCCTGGCGCCGACGAACCGCTCGACGAGCAGCAGCGCCAGCACGATGATGAAGACTTGAAGGGCGGACGCCGCGGCGACGACGAGCTGGTTGCCCTGGAACTGGAGATAGCTGAACATCTCGATCGGCAGCGTCACCACGCCCGGCCCGGTGAGGAACAGCGCGGTGTTGAGCTCGCCGAACGAGACGATGAAGGCGAACAGCCAGCCCGACAGCACGCCCGGCCAGATGATCGGCAGGGTGATCTGGATGAAGGAGCGGATCGGCCCCGCGCCGAGGCTCTGCCCCGCCTCCTCGTAGGTGGTGTCGAAGCTGTGCAGCGAGGTCGTGATCGCCCGGAACGCGTAGGGCAGGCAGATGACGACATGAGCGATGAACAGGCCCGGCAGGATGCCCATGTTGACCGAGCGGAACAGCAGCAGCAGCGCGAGGCCGAGGATGATCGCCGGGAACACCAGCGGCGCGATGATCAGCGTTTCCAGCAGCGTGGCGAAGCGGTTGCGGTGGCGCGTGACATAGACCCCGCCCATCAGCCCGAGCAGCGTCGAGGCGCAGGCCGAGACGAGGGCGAGCCCGATCGACAGGATGAAGGCGTTGCGCATCTCCGAGATCTGGAAGAAGGCGACGAACCAGCGCAGCGAGAAGCCCTGCGGCGGGAAGGACAGGCTCTCGCCGGCGCTGAAGGCGACGACGAGCACGATGACGATCGGCGCGAGGATCAGGATCATCGCGATCAGGACGACGAAACGCAGCAGAAGCGAACCGATGCTCATCAGCCTTTTCCTTGCACTCTCTGCGGCCGCACGACGATCTGGATCAGCGCCGCGATGACGAGGGCGATGAACAGCAGGGCGAAGGAGAGCGCGGCCGCGCGGGGCCACCGGAAGGTGGTGACGCTGTCGAAGACGAGGCTGACCAGCAGCTTGTAGCGCGGGCCGCCGAGAAGGGCGATGGCGACATAGGCGCTCAGCGTCAGGAAGGTGACGAGCATCAGGCCGGAGGCGATGCCGGGGGCCGACAGTGGCAGCGTCACCTTGAAGAAGGTGCGCCACGGCCCCGCGCCCAGCGATTCGGAGGCCTCGACATAGCTCTTGTCGATGGTGGTCAGCGAATTGGTCAGCGAGATGATCATGAACGGCAGGAGGATGGTCAGGAGGCCGAGCGTGATCGCCTCGAACGAGTAGAGGAACTGCATCGGCCGCTCGATGACGCCGGCCTTGACCAGCGAGGTGCTGACAAGCCCCTGCCGGCTGAGGATCGCCATCCAGCCATAGGCGCGCACGACGTTGGAGATCATCAGCGGCACCATCAGCACCATCAGCATCAGCAGGCGGCGGCGGGCCGGGATGCGCGACAGGTAGAAGGCGACGGGGTAGCCGAGCAGGAAGCACAGCGCCAGCACCGCGGCCGTCGACAATAGCGTGCGCTGGATGATGAGCAGGTAGAAGGAATCGGTGAACAGCTCGGTGTAGTTGGCGAGCGTCGGCGTCAGGTCGAACAGGTCCGTCGACGAGTTGGTCATGAAGCTGATGAACAGCAGGTAGGCGAGCGGGACCACGAAGAACAGGACGAGGATGACCAGCGGCGGGATGACCACTGCCAGGGCGAGCGCGCGCGGGGAAACGACGTGCCGCATCGGCTCAGTCCAGCGCCACGAAGCTGGAATCCTCCCAGTCCAGCCCGACCGTGGCGGCGGGCTCGAGCGACAGCGGCTCGGACCGGGAGTTGGCGACGATGGCGTTGAGCGGCACGCCGGCGACCTCGGCGTAGAGATGCGTCTGCGCGCCGCGATAGATCGCCTCGCGCACCGTCGCCTGCACCGGCGCGTCCTTCCTCAGCACGATCTTCTCCGGGCGCAGCGCGAACTTCACCGTCGCGCCGGGCTCGGCGGCGAGCCGGCCGACCGTCAGCGTTCGGCCGGCGAACTCGACCGCCGTCCTGTCGCCGTCATGGCCGCGGACGGTGGCGGTTACGATGTTGCTGGCGCCGAGGAAGGTGGCGACGAACTCGGTGCGGGGATGGTTGTAGATCTCCTTCGGCGTGCCGGCCTGCTGGATGCGGCCGTCCTGCATCACCGCCACCCGGTCCGACATGGTCAGCGCCTCCTCCTGGTCGTGGGTGACGAAGATCGTCGTCATCGCCAGCCGGCGCTGGAGGCGGCGTATCTCGACCTGCATCTGCTCGCGCAGCATCTTGTCGAGCGCGCTCAGCGGCTCGTCGAGCAGGAGGACGTCGGGCTCGAAGACGACGGCGCGCGCCAGCGCCACGCGCTGCTGCTGGCCGCCGGAGAGCTGGCGCGGATAGCGGTCGGCGAAGCGGCCGAGCTCGACGAGGTCGAGCACGTCGCGGACGCGGCGGCCGATCTCGGCCCCGTCCACCTTACGGGTCTTCAGGCCGAAGGCGACGTTCTCGGCGACGCTCAGATGCGGGAACAGCGCGAAGCTCTGGAACACCATGCCGAAATTGCGCTTGTAGGCCGGGACGCCGGTGACGTCGCGATCGCGGATGAAGATGTGGCCGTTCGTCGGCTGCTCGAAGCCGGCGATCAGCCGCAGCGTCGTCGTCTTGCCGCAGCCCGAGGGGCCGAGCAGCGAGAACAGCGAGCCGCGCTCGATATCGAGATCGAGCGAATGCAGCGCCGTGACCGGGCCGAACGCCTTCTCGACACCGACGAAGCGGACGTCCGTTTCCAGGGTTTTGTCGGCGGATGGCATCAACAGGTCTCCAGGGCCTTGTCAGTAACGAGAATGCGCAGCGCGGCCGCGCACAGGCGCAGCGGCAGTTCGCTCACCACCATCTTCTCGGCCAGCGCCCGCGGCGCGGCAAGATCGGGGATCGCTTCATCGAGCACGCTCGCCAGCGCGCCGGATACGAGTGGGTCGGCGCCCGCCTCGTCCTGCCGAAGCGAAGCCAGCACCGCCGTCCACTCGCCCTCCAGCCGGTCGATCTCGGCGCCGGCGAGGCGCTGCATGGCCGCGTCCTCCCTGCCGGCCAGCTCGCGCAGGCCGGCGAAGGCCGGCCCCATCGCGGCGTCGAGGTCGGTGAGCACCGCCCCCAGCGGCCGCGCCGGGGCACTGCTTGCCGGCACCGCTTGCGGCAGCGCGAACAGGCCGAGCGCGGCGACGGCGTTGTGGATCAGCCGGAAGCCGGCGCAATCGTCCTTCATGTAGAAGCGCAGCGTCTCGTCCATCACCTTGTGGCCGCGGATCGGCAGGTAGCGGCGCGCGTAGCCGCCGCCGGCGAGCGCCATGCCCTTGCGCACGAACTCGCCCATCTCGGGATGCGGGGAAAAGAGGATGGCGCGCACGGCCGGGTCGGCCGCGGCGAGGATCGCCGGCGTGCCGCGCATCTCGGCCTCGAACAGGTCCCTGTCGAGCGGGTTGTCGATGAACAGCCGGGCCGGGGCGATGTAGCCGGCGAAGGCGCCGCAGGCGCGCGCTCCGCGCGTGCCGTCGCGATAGACCGGGCCGTGATAGTAGGGCACCTCGATCGTCTCGGGCAGGCCGCGCCCGAGCGCCGGATCGCCGACCTCGATCGACAGCATGGCCGCGCCGGTCAGGAGATATTCCTGCGTGAAGCGCGGCATGGCGTCGACGAGGCCGAGCCAGCCGGGCCGGCCCTCGCTGGCGTAGAACGCGCCGCCGCACGAGCCGATCAGCGCGCCGCCGCGGGCGATGAAGGCGCGGATCGCCGCGTCGATGCCGGGAATACCCTCGGCGCGGTCGAGGCCCCATGTGGCGAAGCCGCCCGGCATGACGAGAAGGTCGACCCCGTCGAGCGCGCCGGCGGCGACCGCCCCGGCATCGACGGGCACGTATGGCAGGCCGAGGCTGAGCAGCGCGTGGGCGTAGTAGGCCCAGTAGGGATAGCCGACCGCCGCGCCGTTGTAGATGGCGATGCGCGGCAGGCCGTCGGCCAGTGCTTCCCCGGCGGCCGCGTCGCTGGCGGCATCACCGAGGCCCAGCGCGCGCAGCGCCGGGGTCGCCTCAGCCGGGACGGCGAAGCCGGAATCGGTCTCGGCGACGGCGAGGCCGCGCGCGCGGCACCGGTTCACAAACGTCAACACCCCGCCGCCGAAGGGGCCGGGGTCTTTCAGAGCAAGAAGCGCCATGTCTGCCGGTTACCCTCTGGCCTGTCACCCGTGGGAAGGAAAGGACGGAGCCCGCCGGCGGACGGCAGGCCCCGGGCTTGGCTATCAGCCGCCGGCGACGATCCGGTTCCAGCGGTCGGTCCAGTCGCCGCGCTGCGCCGACATGAACTCCTGGTCGAGGTCGATGATGCGGGCGACCTCGGCGTCGGAGAACTGGACGCGCTCCTGCAGCTCGACCGGCAGCGTGGCCAGCGTGTCGGGATGGGTGCCGGCATAGTTGAAGGTCTTGGCCACCCAGCCCTGCAGCGAGGGGTCGATCGTCAGGTTGACGTACTTCTCGGCCAGCGCCTTGTTCTTGGTGTTCTTGGCGATGCCGGTGCCGGAGAGATAGGAGATCGCGCCCTCTTCCGGGAACACCCATTCCACCTTGCCGCCGCGCTCCAGCACCGTATAGGTCTGCGACTTGTAGAGGAGGCCCACCGCCGCGTCGCCATTGATCAGCGAGCTCATGATGGTGTCGGTGTCCTTGGCCCAGATCGGGTCGAGGTCGACCATCTCGCGCAGCTTCTCGAAGCCGGCCTCGGTGTCCTTGATGTCCTTGCCGGCCGCGAGCGCGCCGATGGGGATGATGTAGGTACCGATGGAGTGGCTGATCTCGGGCAGGACGATCGCGCCGCGATAGTCCTCGCTCCACAGGTCGGCATAGCTCTTGGGCGGCGTCTTGACGAGGTCGGGATTGTAGATGATGCCGAGCGCCGAATAGATCATCGCCACCCAGCCCTTGCGGCGGAAGCGGTCCGGGATGTCGGCGAGGTAGCCCAGGTTCTCCGACGCCGGGTCGAGCTCCTCGAGCACGCCCTGCGCCTCGGCCAGCGGCACGACGCCGTCATGGAGCTGGACGAGGTCGTAGATCTGGTTGTCGAGGCCGATCTTCAGCTTGGTCACGCGCTCGACCGGGCTGGAGCCGCGATCCTGGGTGACGCCGACGCCGGTGGCCGCCGTGAAGGCGGTGTCGACGTTCTGCGCCATGCCGTCGCCCCACAGGCCGCCCCAGGTCATCATGGAAATGCTGGCGGGATTGGCCTGGGCGAAGGCCGCGCCGAGCGAACCCGGCACGGCCGCGGCGGCGGCCGTCGATCCGGCGAGCTTCAGAAATTCACGCTTGTTCATTGGGTTCCCCATTGCTTCACACGATGCGGACGCTGGATGCGCCGATAATCTGAATGAACCAATTTTATATTGGTTCGATTATTTCTTGCTGCGTTCCGGGACCAGCTTTTGCCGGAATGTGAATTTTGTTTCAGCGCATGCGCAGATTGTCAAGGCCGCATAGCGCGAATTTGCAGCAAAATTGCTCGTTCCGGCAATCCGGTTCCGTATTTCAGGCAAGTGCCGTGGTTTTGTTCATTCTGTATCATTGCATCATAGGTTTGCGAATGGTACGGATTTCGCCGATCACTCGGAGGGAAAGCGGGCATGTCGATGGAGATGTTCGGAGCCGACGCCGGCACCTATCTGTTCTGGTTCGCGGCCGTCGGCTTCGCGGGCACCGTCGGCGGGCTGCTCGCCGGCCTTCTCGGCGTCGGCGGCGGCATCGTCATCGTGCCGGTGCTCTATCACATCTTCTCCGCGGTCGACGTCGCCGAGCCGATCCGCATGAAGGTCGCGGTCGCCACCTCGCTCGCCACCATCATCGCCACCTCCTCGGTGTCGATCCGCAGCCATTACCGGCGCGGGGCGGTGGACGACGCGCTGCTGCGGATGTGGTGGCTGCCGATCCTCGTCGGCGTCGTGTGCGGCACGATCATCGGCGGCTACGTCAACGGAAGGGTCCTGAGCCTCGTCTTCGCCGTGGTGGCGCTTCTGGTCGCCGTGCGGATGATGCTCAGCGGCAAGGCGACGGCCTTCTATTACGGCTTCCCCAACGCCTTCGCCAAATGGCTGACCGGCATCCTCGTCGGGCTGATCTCGGCGCTGATGGGCATCGGCGGCGGCACGCTCTCCGTGCCGATCCTGTCCGCCTTCGGCTTCGACATCCGCCGCGCCGTCGGCACGGCCGCGGCCATCGGCTTCATCATCGCGATACCGGGAACGCTCGGCTACATCATCTCCGGCTGGAACGCGCCGGACCTGCCGCCCTTCTCGCTCGGCTACCTGAACTGGGCCGGCGCGCTGGTGCTGGTGCCGCTGACTATGGCGATGGCGCCCCTCGGCGCGCGGCTCGCCCACTCGATCCCGCGCCGGGCGTTGCAGGTCTGCTTCGCGGTCTTTCTTGCTGCGTCGTCGCTGCGCATGTTCTATGACCTCATCTGACGGTATCCTGCCCTGTTCCCACGACCGGCCGCGGAAAGTGCATGCTCGACAAACCCATGCCAGACAAGCAATCGATAATTGAGGAAATGCGCGCGATCATCGAAAGCGGCGAGGGCGACATCCTCTCCGGGGGGCGCCTGCTGCCCGAGCGCGCCCTGGTCGATTTCTACGGCGTCGGCCGGCGCACCATCCGCGAGGCGTTGAAGGCGCTGGAGGACGAGGGCCTGCTCTACCGCCGGCAGGGCATGGGCACCTTCATCGGCGCGTCGGCGCCGAAGGTCGCGCGCATGTCGTCGCTGACCAGCAACACCAGCCCGCAGGAGATCAACGAGGTCCGGCTCGAGATCGAGCCCGTCCTGGCCAAGCTCGCCGCGATGCGCGCGACGCCGAGCGACATCGAGCAGATGAAGCAGTTCATCGTCCGCGGCCGCAAGGCCCAGACCGGCAAGCAGTACGAGCGCTGGGACAGCGCCTTCCACGCCAAGATCGCCCAGACGGTGCGCAACGAGCTGTTCCGCGGCGTCTTCGAGCTGATCAACGGCGTGCGCGCCGAGCAGAAATGGCTGAGCGCGCGCGAGCAGTCCTATTCGCAGACGCTGACCGCCGAGCTGCTCGACCAGCACGAGCGGATCGTCGCCGCCATCGAGGAGCGCGACCCGCAGGCGGCGGAGGAACGGATGCGCGAGCACGTCCACACCGCGAGCTTCCGCCTCTCGCGTGCCGACAATGGCGGCTCTCCTCCCCAGACCTGATCCGTCCTGCGCCCGCGGCGCGGATCAGTTGAAGACCAGCCCGCCGTCGACGACGAGGTTCTGCCCGGTGACGGCGCGCGCCCATGGCGAGGCGAAGAACAGCACGGCGTCCGCCGCCTCCTGCGGCGTCGTCACCCGGCGCAGCGGCGTGCTGGCGGCGATGAGGTCGAACACCGCTTCCGGCGTCGCCGCGCTCGCATCCGTCGTGCGCAGCAGGCCGCCGGAGACCATGTTGACCGTGATGCCGAGCGGCCCGAGCTCGGTCGCGGCGGTGCGGGTCAGCGACAGCAGCGCCGCCTTGGCGGCGGTGTAGTCGTGATAGGGCACGACCGGGTTCTGGAAGAGGTTCGTACCGATGGTGACGATGCGGCCGAAGCCGGCCGCTTCCATCGCCGGGCGCACCGCCCGCATCAGGTTGAGCGCGCCCCGGACCGCGGTGCCGAGATGCGAGGCCATGTCCTCCCACGACAGCGCCTCGATCCGGGCGCGGGCGTCGCCGTTGAAGCTGAAATCCGCCAGCGCGTTGTGGACGATCGTTGTCGGCGCGCCGAGCGCCTCCGTCACCTCGGCCACCAGCCGCTCGACCTCGTCGGCCTCGCGCACGTCGGCGCGGAAGGCCTGCGCCCGCGGCCCGAGCCGCGCGGCGAGCGCCTCCGCGCCATCGCGGCTGGCGCGGTAGTTGATGGCGACCTTCGCCCCTTCCCGCGCGAACGCCTCGGCGATCGCCGCGCCGAGCCCGCGCCCGGCGCCGGTGATGAGGACCGTCTGCGCCTCGATGGGTCGTGACATGAGATGTTCCTTTCGGTCTAACGCCAGAGCGCATGGAAATGGTGGACCGGCCCGTGGCCGGAGCCGACGGTGAGCCGCTCCGCATTCGCGATGGCCTCGGCGACATAGGCTTTTGCCGCGCACACGGCCTCGGGCAGCGGGCTGCCCTTCGCCAGCTCCGCCGCCAGCGTGCTCGACAGGGTGCAGCCGGTGCCGTGGGTGTTGCGGGTCGTGAGGCGGCGGCCTTCGAACCAGAGCGGCTCGCCCGCTGTGGCCAGCACGTCGGGGCTGTCGTCGCCGTCGAGATGGCCGCCCTTCATGAGCACCGCCCCCGCGCCGAGCGCGCGCAGCTTCGCGGCCTGCGCCGCCATTTCGGCGCGGCTTGTTGCGACGGGCGCGCCGAGCAGCGCCGCCGCTTCCGGCAGGTTGGGGGTGAGGACGCTGGCGAGCGGCAGCAGGCGGCGCGTGAGCGCGTCCACCGCCGCCGGATCGAGCAGCGCCGCGCCGCCCTTGGCCACCATCACCGGGTCGAGCACCACGGGCACGTCCCGGTGCGCGGCGAGCGCGTCGGCGACGGCCTCGGCGATCTCCGCCGTGGCGATCATGCCGATCTTGACCGCGTCGACGCGCACGTCGGCGAACACCGCCTCGATCTGCCGGGCGACGAACTCCGCCGGCACGAGGTGGACGCCGGAAACGCCTTGCGTGTTCTGCGCCGTCAGCGCGGTCATCACGGCCATGCCGTAGACGCCCCGCGCCGAGAAGGCCTTGAGATCCGCCTGGATGCCCGCCCCGCCCGAGGGGTCGGAGCCGGCGATACTGAGAACGTTGGCGATCATGCCCGTGCCTCCGCGATGGCAGCGGCGATGGCGCGCGCGGCGGCGAGTGGGTCGGGCTGCCCGCACACGGCCGAGACGACGGCGAGCCCTTCGGCTCCCGTCGCCAGGACGGGGCGGGCGTGGGCGGCCTTCAGCCCGCCGATGGCGACCGCCGGCACCGGGCAGGCGGCGACGAGCCGCGCCAGCCCGTCGAGGCCAATGGGCGGCTTGTGGCCCGGCTTGGTCGCCGTGGCGAAGACCGGCCCGACCCCGGCATAGTCGACCAGCGCCGGGTCGATCGCGGCGGCCAGCGCCTCGGTCTCGACCGAGAGGCCGAGGATCATGTCCGGCCCGATGCGGGCGCGGGCGGCAGTGACGTCGATGTCCTCCTGCCCGACATGCAGTCCGTCAGCGCGGATGGCGCGCGCCGCCTCGACGTCGTCGTTGACGATAAGCAGCGCCCCGGTTCCGGCAAGGGCCTGCTTCAGGGCAAGGCCGATCTCGATCAGCGCGATCGTGTCCGCCTCCTTGTCGCGCAGCTGCACCATGGTCGCGCCGCCGAGGACGGCCGCGCGCGCGGTCTCGACGACGCCGGCTGCGCCGCAGAGCGGTGGGTCGAGCACGAGGTAGAAGGAGAGGTCGAAGCGCTTCCTCATGCCTGCCCGATCCTCGCCTCGGCTTCCAGCGCGGCCTCGTCGACCGCGGCGAGCGCGTCGAGGAAGCGCCAGCCGAACGAGCCTGGCCCCTCCGCCTCGGCCGCCGCCCTCTCGCCGGCCACGGCGAACAGGGCGAGCGCCGCGACCGTCGCATCGAACGGATCGCGCGGGAAGGCGGCGGCGAAGGCGCCGACCACGCAGGTCAGCGAGCAGCCGAGCGCCGTGACCTGCGGCATCAGCGGCGAGCCGCCCTCGATGCGCACGGCCCGCTTGCCGTCGGTAACGAAGTCGGTCGCGCCGGTGACGGCGACGACGGTGTCGTGGCTCCCGGCCAGCGCGCGGGCCGCATCCTCGGCCGCGGCGACGGAATCGCGGCTGTCGACGCCCTGCCCCCGGCTCGCCGCGCCGGCGAGCGCGATGATCTCGGAAGCGTTGCCGCGCACGATCGTCGGCGACAGGGCGAGCAGCCCGGCCGTCGCCTCGCGGCGGAAGCCGGTGGCGTAGTGCGCGACCGGGTCGAGTACCCACGGCCTGCCGTTCGCCGCCGCGGCCGTCGCGGCCGCGCGCATGCCCTTCACCCAGTCCGGCGACAGCGTGCCGATATTGACCGTCAGCGCGCCGGCGATGGCGGCGAACTCGCCGGCCTCGGCCTCGGCATGGATCATCGCCGGCGACGCGCCGGCCGCCAGCACGACATTGGCGGCGATGTTCATGGCGACGTAGTTGGTGATGCAGTGGACGAGCGGCCGCTCGCGCCGCATGGCCGTCAGCATCGTCGCGGGGTTAAGGGTTTCGTCGGTCATCTTGCTCCTTTCGGGCGGAGCAGGACGCGAGGGGCGAAAGGCGGGATAAGCGCGAAGGCCCCGAGCGACTCCCTCCGCCGGTATTATCCGGTTCAGGTTCGAAGGGTGCTTCTCAGCCCACCTTGCGGCGAGCGCCCCTGTCTCTCAACGCCGCGACCTTCGCAGAGCCGGCCGCGCTTGTCACGCGAAAACTGGTTCAGATATCCTTCGGTTCCGGCCGCATGGCGAGCCACACCGCGCAGGCGATCATCGGCGCGGCGACGGCGAGCGCGAGCCAGAGGTTCGGGCGCGCGCCGACGAGGAACAGGCCGTAGCCGAGGGCGATGCCGCCGCAGGCGAGCCACTTCGCCCGGCGCGGCATCGCGCCGTGCTCGCGCCAGTCGCGCAGCACCGGGCCGAAGCGGGGGTGGCCGAGCATCCACGCCTCCAGCCGCGGCGACGAGCGCCCGAAGAACCACGCGGCGAGGATGAGGAAGATCGTCGTCGGCATCACCGGCAGGAACGCCCCGACGACGGCAAGCGCCAGCATCAGGCAGCCGAGGGCGACGAGCCCCGCCCGCCGCGCCGCGCCGAGCGGATGGCGGCGCGCCGGCCGCTCCGATGGTTCATCCGCCTTCATGGTTCGACGCGAACGCCTCCTTCACCGGCTCCCGCGCGCAGGCCGCCCGCGCACCGGACAAAGGTATCGCGCCGGAGCCTCCGGTAAAGGCCCGCCGGGGCAGAACATCAAGGCTTGTGCAAGGCGACGGCCCCTCACCCGCCGCGCAGGCCGCCATAGGGCTGCCAGGTGACGCCGACGAGATAGCCGGCGTCGACGGGAAGGTTGACGCCGGTGATGCCGCTCGCCTCGGGCCCGAGCAGGAAGGCGACGGCGGCGGCGATCTCGCCCGGCTCGACGAGGCGGCGCAGCGCGCTCGGCCGCGACAGCGTTCCGGGGTCGAGCACGCCCGCCTCGATGCCCTTCTCCAGCGCCTCGGTGCGGGTGAAGCCGGGCGAGACCGCGTTGACGCGCACCCCGCGCGGGCCCCACTCGCCGGCCAGCGTCGTCGTCAGGCTGATGACCGCGGCCTTGGCCGGCCCGTAGCCGTGCAGGGGGCCGGAGGTCATGCCGGCGATCGAGGCGATGTTGACGATGACGCCGGCGCCGCGCGCGGCCATGCGCGCGCCGGCCGCGCGGCATGTCAGGTAGGTGCCGCGCAGGTCGACCGCGATCTCGCGGTCCCAGTCGCTCATCTGCAATCGCTGCGGCGCGTGTATCTTGCCGAGGACGCCTGCGGCGTTGACGAGGCCGAAGACCGGCCCGAGCCCGTCCTCGACCTTGGCGAGCGCGGCTTCCACCGCCGCCTCGTCCGAGACGTCGACGCGCAGCCAGCCGGCGAAGCCCGGCTGGTCCGGCGCGAGGTCGAAGACGACGACCCGACAGCCCCGCGCGCGCAGCAGCGCGGCGACGGCCGCGCCGATGCCGCTCGCGCCGCCGGTGACAATGACGAGGTCGCCCATCCTGTTCCCCTCCCCCGGCCGGTGTTTCTAGCGCCTTATCAACGGCCGCGCCCTGTCGAAGGCGGCGTTGAGCGCCGCGATCCCGACGCCCGCCGGGTCGGCGCAGAAGGCGACGAGACCGGCGATGCAGTCGGCCGGCAGATCTTCCTGCGCCGCCGTCCTTTCCAGTCTGGCCCTCAGATCGTCGAAACTCCAGACGTAATCGGCCGGCGTCATGTCGCAGGCTTCCGCCAGGGCCTCGCCGCCTTCGAGGCGCAGCTCGATCCGGCAGCACAGGGTCGGCACGCCCTCGTCGGCGACGAGATCGACCCGCTCGACCAGCGCGTTGATCTCGGGGTCATGATACTCGGTCATCATCGCCATCGACGGCGCGCCGCGCAGCAGCGTCTGGGCGATGCAGAACGGGATGCTCATCAGCGTGCCGCCGATGGTCGAGAACGGCCCCTTGCTGTCCATGCCGGCATAGCCGCATTCGTAGGGGTTCATCCGCACAACCGCGGCCTCGACGCGGCGGCCGCCGAGTTTTTCGCGCAAGGCGAGCGCCGCCGTCACCGGCGTCTGGTTGAAGGCACAGACCGGGAATGGCTTGAACGCCACGCGCTGCGTCTGCCAGTCGCGGCCGATCCGCGCCTTGACCGCCGCCGCGTCCAGCCCGCGCCCGGCGAAGGCGCGGGCGAGACCCTTGGCCCCCTCATAGCCTTCGCGCAGGGAGACCGAGCCGGCGCGCGCCAGCTCGGCGGCGCTCCAGCCGGCCTGCGCCGTGACCCCGACCTGATAGCGCCACTCGTCGGTGCCTTCGGCGAAGCACTGGAGCAGGCCGCCGGAGAAGGAGACGGCGTTGCCGAGCGCGGCCGAGGTGCGTGTCGCATCGAGGCGGTAGAGCCGGGCGACGGCCGCCGCCGCCGCGCCGACGCCGTAGATCGTCGTGGCGCGAAAGCCCTTCGGCGTGGTGTCGCCGGCCAGCAGCTCCTCGAACAGCCCGCCGACCTCGTAGCCGGCGATCATCGCCGGGATCAGGTCGTCGAGCCGGCCGCGGCCGCTCTCGATCAGCGCCATCAAGAGCGGGATCATCACCGCGCCGAGATGCGCCGCGCCGCAGGTGTCCTCCTGCCCGCGGCCGTGGAACAGCGCGCCGTTGGCCAGCGCCGCGCCGGTCACGCTCGTCTTCTCGCCGCTGCCGAGCAGCGTCGCCTCGCCCCTGCCGCTATACCCCGTGCCGCCATACATCGAAAGCGCGGCCGCGCGCGCCACCGGCTCGTAAGGGGTCGCCAGCCCGGCCATGGCGATGCCGTAGCCGTTGAGCAGGCAGGCATGGGCCTTCTGCCGGATCGCGTCCGGAATGGTCGCCGGCTCCAGCCGCGACGTGAACCGCGCCAGCTCTTCCTGAATGGTCATTGTCGTCCTCCCTGTCGGCCCGACCGCCGGGGCCTTTCCGCACGGTCCCGTTCGCGGCCTCTCCATGGCCTTTCTGCACCCGGCACCCGTATGCAGGCTAGAGCCTGCGAGGGCGGACGTCAACAAAATGACAATTGACTCATAATTCATTTATGTCATTCTTGCCGAAAAGACGAGGGAGGTGAGAATGTCGCGACACGGTCAGTCTGCGGATGGCGGCCAGCCTGCGGGCGGGGATCGGCCCGGGGATCGTGGCCAGCCTACCGGTCAGGGTCAGCTCGCCGGCCGGGTCGTCGTCGTCACCGGCGGCGCGAGCGGCATCGGCGCGGCCTGCGCCGAGGTCGCGGCGGCGCGCGGCGCGAAGGTCGCCGTGCTCGACGTCAACATGGAGCAGGCCCGCACCGTGGCCGAGCGCATCGGCGGCAAGGCGTTCCACCTCGACGTGACGCAGGAAGACAGCGTGATCGAGGCCGTCGCGGCGGTCGAGCGCGAGATGGGGCCGATCGCCGGCGGCATCACCTCGGCCGGGATCGTGCAGACGCCGAAGCCGCCGGCTGAGCTCGAGATGGAGGTGTTCGACCGCATCTACGCGGTCAATTTCCGCGGCACCTTCCTGTCGCTGCGCGAGCTGGCGCGCCACATGCTGCCGCGCCGCGCCGGCAGCCTTGTGGCGCTGAGCTCCGTCACCGCGCGGCGCTCGACGCCGCTCCATGCCTACGGCCCCGGCAAGGCGGCCGTTACCAACCTCGTCGGCGACCTCGCCGGCGAATGGGGCCGCGCCGGCATCCGCGTCAACGCCATCGAGCCCGGCTACACCCGCACCCCGGCGCTTCAGGCGCAGATCGACCTCGGCCACCGCGACGTCGCGCTGCTTCAGGCCAACTCGACGCTCGGCCGCATGGTCGAGCCGTCGGAGATCGGCACCGTCGCCGCCTTCCTCCTGTCCGACGACGCCTCGGCGGTGACGGGCGTGTCGATGGCCGTGGATGCGGGCTTCTATCAGGCCGGGTCGTGGGCGCCCTACGGCGGCGTGCGCCGGCACTGAAGCCGCCTTACCGATGAACGCGACAGGGACGAAGAGAGCCGCGCGATGAGCCGCAAGACAAAAGCAGACGCCCCGCCCGAGAACACGCCAGTCGCGGCGCTGAAGACCATCTACCGGCGCGCCGCGATCATCCGCGAGGCCGAGAAGGCGTTGCAGCAGCTCTTCCTCGACGGCAGGGTGCCGGGCTTCCTCCACCTGTCGATCGGGCAGGAGGCGGTCGCCTCGGCCGTCTCCGAGTTCCTCACCCCCGGCGACACGGTCTCGTCCAACCATCGCGGCCACGGCCACACGCTGGCCAAGGGCGTCGACCTCACCGGCTTCTTCGCCGAGATCCTCGGCCGCGCCACCGGCATCTGCGGCGGGCGCGGCGGTTCGATGCACGTCGCCGACCTCGGGCTCGGCATGCTGGGCGCCAACGGCATCGTCGGCGCCGGCCTGCCGATCACCACCGGCAGCGCGCTGGCGCTGAAGGCGCGCGGCAAAAGCGAGATCGCCGTGGTCTATTTCGGCGACGGCGCGCTCGCCGAGGGGCTGGTGCACGAGTGCCTGAACATCGCCAGCCTGTGGTCCCTGCCCGTGCTGTTCTGCTGCGAGAACAATGGCTGGTCCGAGTTCAGCCCGACCGAGCGCCAGCTCGCCGTCAGGCTGAAGGACCTCGCCGGCGCCTTCAACATCGCCTATGCCGAGGCCGACGGCAACGACATGCTGGCCATGCACGACGCGGCGCGCGACGCCATCGCCCGCATGCGCCGCGACTGCGCCCCCTTCGTCCTCGAATGCCGCACCACCCGCGTGCGCGGCCATTACGAGGGCGACAAGCAGGACTACCGCCCCGAGGGCGAGGCCGAGGAGATGTCGGCGCGCGACCCGCTGGCCATCGGCCGGCGCCTGCTCGCCGGGTTCGGCGTCTCGCCGGACTGGATCGCCGCCACCGAGGCCGAGGTGAAGGCCGCCAACGAAGCCGCGCTGGAAGCCGCGCTCGCCGCGCCGCTTCCCGATGTCGCCGGCCTTCTCGACGACGTCTACACGCCCGCGGAGGCGCGCCATGGCTGAGAGCCGCTACATCAAGGCCGTCACCCGGGCGTTGCAGGACGCGATGGCGGCCGACCCGTCCGTCATCCTGATCGGCGAGGACGTCGCCGCGGCCGGCGGCTCGTTCAAGGCGACGCGGGGCCTGCTCGAGGAATTCGGGCCGGAGCGCGTCCTCGACGCGCCCATCGCCGAGGCGGCGATTACCGGCATCGCCGTCGGCGCGGCCCTGTCGGGCCTGCGCCCGGTGGCCGAGATCATGTTCATGGACTTCGTCACCCTGTCGATGGACATGCTGGTCAACCAGGCGGCCAAGGCGCGCTACATGTTCGGCGCGCAAGGCTCGGTGCCGATGGTGCTGCGCACGCCGCATGGCGGCGGCCTGTCGGCCGGGCCGCAGCACTCGCAATGCCTCGAAGCCTGGTTCGCCCATGTGCCGGGGCTGAAGGTGGTGGTTCCCGCCACGGTCGAGGACGCCTACGGCCTGCTGCGCGCGGCGATAGCCGACCCCGACCCGGTGATCGTGGTCGAGAACAAGGCGCTCTACGCGCTGAAGGGCGACCTGCCCGACGCGCCGCAGCCGGCGCGGATCGGCGAGGCCGCCATCCGCCGGCCGGGGCGGAACGTCACGCTCGTCACCTATGGCGCGACGCTGTGGCCGGCGCTGAAGGCGGCCGAGGCGGCGGAAGCCGAAGGCATCTCGGTCGAGGTCCTCGACCTGCGCTCCGTCCAGCCATGGGACGAGGCGGCGGTGCTCGCCAGCCTGTCGAAGACCCATCGCCTGCTGATCGTCCACGAGGCGGTCGAGGCGTTCGGCGTCGGCGCCGAGATCGCCGCGCGCATGGCCGACATCGGCTTCGACGAGCTCGACGCGCCGATCCTGCGGGTCGCGGCCCCGTTCTCGCCCGTCCCCTTCAGCACGGTTCTGGAAAACGAATGGCGTGTTTCCGAACCCAAGATCCTCGCGGCGCTGCGCCGCCTCATGGCCTAAAGGGAAAGCGCATGAGCACCGACCAGGAAACCGGCTTCGTCCGCCTCGAGACCGAGGGCGCGATCGCCGTCGTCACCTTCGACCGCCCCGAGAAGCTCAACGCGCTCGACATGGGCGTCCTCGCCGAATTGAACGGCGTCCTCGACCGCATCGAGGCGGACGCGGCGATCCGTGCCGTGATCTTCACCGGGGCCGGCCGCGCCTTCGTCGCCGGCGGCGATATCGCCGACTTGAACTCGCGCGGGGCGCTCGCCCACTACAACGAGTTCGCCGAGGCCATCCACCGCACGCTGCGCCGGGTCGAGACGCTGGACAAGCCGACGATCGGCGCGATCAACGGCTTCGCCCTCGGCGGCGGCACCGAGCTGCTGCTGACATTCGACCTGCGCCTCCTCTCCGACAAGGCCAAGCTCGGCCTGCCGGAGATCAATCTCGGCCTGTTCCCCGGTGCGGGCGGCACCCAGCGCATCCTGCGCCAGGTGCCGTCGTGCCGGGCGCGCGAGATCATGTATCTCGGCGAGATGATCGGGCCGGAAGAAGCCGTGCAGATCGGCCTCGCCAACCGCGTCGTGCCGCACGAGAGCCTGATGGACGAGGCGCGCGCCATGGCCGCCAAGCTCGCCACCAAGTCGCCCCTGATCCTCAAGCTGCTCAAGCGCACGCTGATCGACGGCGCGGACATGCCGCTTTCGGCGGCGCTGCGCCACGAGCAGGCGGTCATCGGCCTCGTCCTCGACAGCCGCGACGCGCATGAGGGTTGCACCGCCTTTCTGGAAAAGCGCGCCGCCGACTTCCGGGGAGAATGAGATGTCCGAAATCGTGATGCCCAAGTTCGGGCTGACGATGACCGAGGGGCTGATCGCCGCCTGGCGCCGGAAGCCGGGCGAGCCCTTCCGCCAGGGCGACGTGCTGTTCGAGGTCGAGACCGAGAAGGTGACCAACGAGGTCGAGGCCGCCGCCGACGGCGTGCTGGCCGAGATCCTGTTTCCCGAGGGCGCGACGGTTCCGGTCGGCGAAGTGATCGCACGGCTGGCTGGCGGCGCGTCCGCTCCCGCCGCTGCCTCCCCGGCCACCCCCGCGCGCGGCGAGGACGCGCCCTCGGCGCGCAAGCTGATGGCCGAGCACGGCGTCAGCCGCGAGGTGGTCGAAGGCAGCGGCCGCGAGGGGCGGGTGATGAAGGAGGACGTGCTGCGCGTCATCGCGACGCCGCTGGCGCGGCGCATCGCCCGGCAGGAGGGAATAGACCTGTCGCAAGTGGCCGGCTCCGGCCCCGGCGGGCGGATCAAGGCCGCGGATGTCGAGGGCGCGAAGGCCGCCCCCGCGCCGTCGCCCTCACTGCCGAGCGCCCTCGCCCAGCCCGATTCCGTGCGCGCGGCCACGGCCCGCCGCGTTCAGGCGGCCAAGCGCGACATCCCGCATTTTTATCTCACGCGCCATGTCGACATCCGCGCCCTCGCGGCCCTGCGCGCCGAGCTGAATGCGCAGGCAGGCCGGGCGAAGCTTTCGGTCACGCACATGCTGGTCAAGGCGGCCGGGCTCGCGCTCGCCGCCCATCCCGGCCTCAACCGCGTCTGGCTGCCCGACGGCATCCTCGCCCTCGACACCGTCGGCGTCGGCATCGTCGCCGAGACGCCGCAGGGGCTGCGCATCCCGGTCCTCGACCGCGCCGATCGGCTGGCGCTCGACGATCTGGCGCTCGCCATGGGCGGGCTGCTCGAACGCGCGCGGACCGCAACGCTGACCAGCGCCGACGTCTCGGGCGGCGCGATCTCGATCTCGAATGTCGGCATGCACGGGGCCGACACGCTGACGCCGATCATCAACCCGCCGCAGGCGATGATCCTCGGCGTCGGCGCGGAGCAACAGCTTTTCCGCCCCGACGCGGCCGGCCAGCCGGAGCTGTGCCGCGAGATCGTGCTGACGCTCGCCGCCGACCACCGCCTGATCGACGGGGCCGACGCCGCCCGCTTCCTCGCCACGCTGGCGGGGCTGCTCGAAACGCCGCTCGCGCTCCTGCGCAGCCCTCCCAGCACATGACATCGAGGACCCACCGATGAACTTCGACATCACCGAAGAACAGAAGATGATGCTGGAGACGGCGCGGCAGATCGGCGAGCGCTACGGCCTCGACTACTGGCGCAAGAAGGACGCGGCCAAGGAGTTCCCGCACGAGATCTGGCAGGCGATCTGCGACGCCGGCATCGCCGGGATGATGATCCCGGAGGAGTATGGCGGGCTCGGGCTCGGGCTGGTCGACCTCGCTTTGTGCATCGAGGAGCTGTGCAAGGGCGGCGCGGGCTCGACCCTGTCGCAGGTGTTCATGCTCAATCCCGTCTTCGGCGGCGTCGCCATCGCGCTCTACGGCTCGGACGAAATGAAGCGCGACCTGCTGCCGGGCCTGTGCGACGGGTCATGCACCTTCAGCATGGCGCTGACCGAGCCCGACGCCGGCACCAACTCGCTGGCGATGACGACGCGGGCCGAGCGCGTCGAGGGCGGCTGGCGCATCTCCGGCCAGAAGATCTGGATCACCGGCGTCGCCGCCTCGAGGAAGATGCTGATCGTCGCCCGCACCACCCAGCCGCAGGACGGCGTCAAGAAGACCCACGGCATCAGCCTGTTCATGGTCGACACCGCCCGCGAGGGCATCGGCCACACCGACATCGACAAGCTCGGCACCCACACGCTGCCGTCCTCGGTGGTCTATCTCGACCGCGTCTTCGCCAGCGACGCCGAGGTGATCGGCACCATCGACGGCGGCTGGCCGCAACTCCTCGACATCCTCAACTGCGAGCGCATCGTCACCACCTCCGGCCTCGTCGGCACCGGGGCGCTGGCCCTGCGGCTCGCGGTCGACTACGCGCGCGAGCGCAAGGTGTTCGGAAGCCGCCCGATCGGCAGCTATCAGGGGCTGCAATTCCCGCTCGCCCAGCGCTGGGCGGAGCTCGAGGCGGCGCGCCTGCTCAACCTCAAGGCGGCGTCGAATTTCGACCGCGGCCTGCCCTTCGGCTCGGAGAGCAACGCCGCCAAGCTGATCGCCTCGCAGGCGGCCTCGGGTGCGGCCGAGCAGGCGATGCAGGTCATGGGCGGCATGGGCTACTCGCGCGAGACGCATGCCGAGCGGCTGTGGCGCGACGCGCGCCTGTTCCGCTTCGCCCCGGTTTCCGAAGAGATGATCCTCAACTACATCTCGACGGTGAATCTCGGGCTACCCCGATCCTATTGAGGCGCGAAGCGAAGGAGGAGGTCCCGATGTTCAACCTCACCGGCCATCTTTCGGTCAATGCGCGCCAGCGGCCTGAGGCCGAGGCGCTCGTCTTCGGCGGGCAGCGCCTCGACTGGCGCACGCTGGAGGAACGGGTGCTGCATCTGGCCGCCGCCCTTTCGGAGCGCGGGGTGGGCGAAGGCGCGATCGTCGCGCTGATGATGAAGAACAGCCCCGCCTTCGTCGAGCTGATCTACGCGATCAGCCATCTCGGCGCGGTGGTGCTGCCGCTGAACTTCCGCCTCTCGGCCGACGAGGTCGACTACATCGCCAACCATGCCGGCGCGACGCTCCTCATTGCCGACGACATCTTCGAGGCCGAGGCTTCCGGGGCGAGGCTGCCGACGATCGTGCTCAATGCGGCGGCACAGGCCGACATCGGCGCGGCGCTGCTCGACCCGGCAGGCGGGCGGCGGCGCATTCCCGCTACCCCGCGCGGGCGCGACGACCTCTTCCGCCTGATGTACACCTCCGGCACCACGTCGCGGCCGAAGGGCGTCGTCCATACATACGACAATTTCTACTGGAAATGCTTCGACCACGTGCTGGCGCTCGGCCTCAATGAGACGACGCGGCTGCTCGTCGTCGGGCCGCTCTACCATGTCGGCGGCAGCGACCTGCCGGGCCTCGGCGTCCATCTCGCCGGCGGCACGCTGGTGGTGCTGCGCGACTACGAGCCGCGCGCGGTGCTGGAGGCCGTTGCGCGCGAGAAGATCGAGGGCGTCTGGCTCGCCCCGGTGATGGCCAACGACATACTGGCGCTGCCCGAGGACGGCCTGCCGGACACGTCGAGCCTGCGCTGGTGCATCGCCGGCGGCGAGCGCACGCCCGAGACGCGCATCCGCGCCTTCTTCGAGCGCTTCCCCTCCGCCCGCTACATCGATGCCTACGGCATGACCGAGACGGTCTCGGGCGACACGCTGATGGAGCCGGGCCGCGAGTTCGACAGGATCGGCTCGGTCGGCCGCGCCCTGCGCTTCGTCGAGATCGAGATCCGCGACGAGGCCGGCAACCGGCTGCCGCCCGGCGAGGAGGGCGAGATCTGCATGCGCGGCCCCAAGGTGATGCGCGAGTACTGGCGTGATCCCGACAAGACCGCCGAGACCTTCCATGCCGACGGCTTCATGCGCTCGGGCGACGTCGGCTATCTCGACGAGGAGGGCTTCCTCTACATCACCGACCGCCAGAAGGACATGATCATCTCGGGGGGCGAGAACATCGCCTCCTCCGAGGTGGAGCGGGTGGTCTACGCCCATCCGGCAGTGCGCGAGGCGGCAGTCTTCGCCCGGCCGCACCCGCGCTGGGGCGAGGTGGCGGTCGCCGCGATTGTGCTTGCGGAAGGCCAGTCGCTGACTTATCAGCAATTGCTCGACCATTGCCGGATAAGCCTCGCCGGCTTCAAGTGCCCGAAAGACATGGTGCTTTTGCCCAACCTCCCGCGCAATCCATCGGGCAAGGTGCTCAAGCGCACCCTGCGCGAGCTTGACGCCTCGGGTTCCCTGAACGCGCAGGAGGGATGACGAAGACGTGCCCGACGCCGCAGCCCCGCCACCCTCGCTCCACAAGCCCCGGCGCCGCCGCCTGAGCCGGGAGGAGAAGGCCCGCCTGACCCGCGGCAGCCTGCTCAACGCCGGATGCGCGGTCGTCGCCGCCGAAGGCTACGCCGCCGCCGCCGTCGCCAAGATCGCCGACCAGGCCGGGGTGGCGCACGGCACCTTCTACAATTATTTCGAGGACCGCCAGGCGCTTTTCGACGAACTCCTGCCCTATGAGGGCCTGCGCATGCGCGAGGCGGTCGAGCGGGTCGCGCGCAACGTGCCCTCGGGCATGGAGCGCGAGATCGTCCGCTTCGAGGCGTTCCTGAACTACGTGATCGAGAATGACGGGTTCTACCGCATCCTCTACGAATCCGAGATCTTCGCGCCGCGCGCGCACAGCGCTCACATGGCCAACATCGTCGAGGGCTATCGCCGGACTTTCGGCCGCGCCATGCGCGAGGGCTGGATGCGCGCCCTCGACGCGCGGCAGGTCGATTGCCTGATCTACCAGCTTCTCGGCATACGCGCCTATTCGGCGATGCAGATCCACTACGCGCCCGACATGGCCGCCCGGCGCGCCCTCCGCGACGCTGCGGTCGAGACCTACCGCCTGCTGACCGGCGCCAGCCTCAAGGTCTCCCCCGAAGCCGGCGCCTGAGGCGCGGCCGATGGCCCGCGAAGGGACCTGACTCCCACCGTCGCGCTGCCCCTCATCCGCCCTTCGGGCACCTTCTCCCCGTGAACGGGGAGAAGGAATGCGGGCCACACCGCCACGTCCTATTTGCCACGCTTGCGATTGGCGAAAGCAAGGACGATAGCTCTCTTCTCCCCGTTCACGGGGAGAAGGTGGCGGCAGCCGGATGAGGGGCAGCGCGGGCGGTGCCGGTGATGCACATAAGGCGCGCCGCGCCTAGTGCACCGCCGCGTACATCAGGTTCTCCTCGGTGGCGTCCTTCGGCGAGAATTCCTCGACGACGCGCCCCTGCCGGGCGACGAGCAGCCGGTCGGAGAGCTGCATGACCTCCGGCAGGTAGGAGGAGATGACCACCACCGCCTTGCCCTCGTCGGCCAGCCGGTTGATCATCTGGTGGATCTCGGCGATGGCGCCGACGTCGACGCCGCGCGTCGGCTCGTCGAAGATGATGAGGTCCGGGTCCTGGATCAGCGACTTGGCGATCACCACCTTCTGCTGGTTGCCGCCCGACAGCTCGATCACCTTGGCGTCCTTGCTGACGGCGCGGATATGCAGCGACTTCGCCCATTCCTCGCCGACACGGTTCATCTGCGAACGGCTTAGCCAGAAGGCGCGCCAGCCCGCCTTGGCCAGCTTGCCGATGAAGATGTTGGCCTTGATCGACATGGTCTCGAAGAAACCCTCGATCTTGCGGTCCTCGGTGATGTAGGCGACCTTTTCGCTGAGACTCTGGGCCGGCACCCGGTAGCGCACCCGCTTGCCGCGGATGAACACCTCGCCGCCGTTGAGATAGTTGCGCTTGATCGCGCCGGCGACGACCTTGAAGGTCTCGGTGCGGCCCGAGCCGACGAGGCCGAAGATGCCCGTCACCTGCCCGGCGAACACCGACAGCGAGTTGTTGCGCACCATGTTGCCGACGCGCAGGTTCGACACCTGGAGGATGCGCTCGCCCGGCGGGCGCACGAAATCCTTCTTCTTGCCGTAGAGCTCTTCCGACAGGCTGCGGCCGACCATGGACTGGACGATGCGCGCGCGGTCGAAATTCGCGGTCGCGTCCGTCACCACGTGCCGGCCGTCGCGCAGGATGGTGATGCGGTCGGAGATCGCCAGCGCCTCCTCCAGCGCGTGGCTGATGAAGATGATGGCGACGCCGCGCCCTTTGAGCGTGCGCACGAGGTCGAAGAAGTGCTTCTTCTCCTCCGGCGTCAGCGTCGCGGTCGGCTCGTCGAACACGATCACGCGCGCGTTGGACAGCATGGCGCGGGCGATCTCGATCATCTGCTTCTTGGCTGCGCCGAGGGTCTGCACCATCGCCGTCGGGTCGACCTGGAAGTTCAGCGACTGCATGAACTGCTGCGCGGCGATGTTGATGCCGCGCAGGCGGTTGAAGAACCGCTCGTTGCCCATGAACAGGTTCTGCGCCACGGTCATCGACGGCACGAGGCTCGTCTCCTGGAACACCATGGCGATGCCGGCCTCGAGCGCGGCGGCCGGGGTGCGCAGATGGACGGGGCTGCCCTCGAGCAGGATCTCGCCCGCGCTCGGCTCTACCACGCCGGCGATCATCTTGGTGAGCGTCGACTTGCCGGCGCCGTTCTCGCCGAGCAGCGCGTGGACCTCGCCCGGCATCAGCGTGAAGTTGATGTCCTCGACGGCCGGCACCCGCGCATAGAGCTTGGTCAGGCCGCGCATTTCGAGAATCGGCGTCATTGCGCGCTCCCTCCGATGCCGTTGGCGGCGCGGATGGCCTGAAGGTCCAGCCGCAGCAGGCGGCCCGCGCCCTTGGAGAGGGCGAAGACCTCCCCGCCCCGCTCCAGCGTGGTGACGATGCCGTGGTTCCTGCCGCCGACGCGGCTGTGGACCGACATCAGCGGCGTGCGGGCGGCGTCGAAGCGCACGGCGAGCCCGTAGGAACGCGGCGGCGCCCACGGCTTGAGGATGCCCATGTGCTTGACCCCGCCGCTTTGCAGGGGCTCGTAGAAATCCTCGCCGGAGCTCAGCGCCGGCGAGATCCAGTATTTCGGATCGACCGTCGCCATCATCTCGCGGCGGAACGAATGCTCGCCGAGCACGAACTCGACGATCTGCGCCCGGCCCGAGAACAGCGACAGCCAGAAGCCGCCATCGGCGGTCGGCGTGATCCGCGCCGGATAGCCGGGCAGCTCCGCCGTGGCGTCGCCCCCACTCCCGCTCCTGCCGGCCAGCCGCAGCCGGTGGCGCCAGCTTTCGCTGACCAGAACGCCGTCGCGGCCCTGCATCGCGCCGGAGGCCCAGGCGAGATTGTCCTGCAACAGCTCCGCCTTGCCGGAAGCGGGATCGAGCGCCAGAACACGGCCGCCCCGCCCCTTCGTCATCAGATCGTGCTGCCATGCGTCGCCGGAATATTTCGACGAGGCGTCGCAAACGAGAAGACCGCCGCTTTCCGCCGGGGCGAGCGCGGTGATCGCCTTGAAGCGACGGCCGGCAGCCTCGGTGACCGGCGCGGCCACACCCTCGATGACGACGCGGTCGCCCAGCGCCACGGCGCGGCGGCCGTCCTTCAGGACGGTCAGCGCGGTGATCGCGCCGTCATGGCTCTCCAGCTTCTCGGCCTTGCCGTCACCGACAAGCAGCACCGCGTTGCCGGCGGCGGCCAGCAGCCTTCCGTCGGCGCCAAGCGCGATGTCTTCGAGGCCCGGGCGCTCGAGGACGATCTGCGCCTCCTCCAGCAGGTTGTTGGGCTTGAACGCCCCGTCGAGGATCGGCACCGACAGGCTGGAGCGCCGCCCGAACATGCCGCCGATCATCCGTCCGACAGTCTCAAGCATGGGACACCTTCAGGTCGATGAAGTCGGGATCGACGTTGTCCAGCTTCAGCCGGCCGATGCGGTTGTTGTGGATGCCGCCGATGTAGAGATGGCCGCGATGCTCGCGCATCGCGGTGATCATCGGGTGGTTCTCGCCGCCGAGGTCCCACATCACGTCGAGGATCTCGCCCGTCTCGCTCATCTTGACGATGCAGCCGGTGTTGAGGTTCGAAGGCACCCTTCTCCCCGTTCACGGGGAGAAGGTGTCACGAAGTGACGGATGAGGGGCGGCGCAAACCTGCGGAATGGGGATTGCGGCCCGTGGCTCGCTTAAGGCGCCACGCCTTATGTTCCCCTGTGTGAAACGAACCTACGCCCGGCGCCACGCCTCGGCTTCGAGCGTGACGACGCCGTTCTGCGCGGCGGCCCACAGGGCGAGCCGGTCATCGCCGACGCGGCGGGCTTCGAGGCTGAAGGTCTGGCCGTCGAACAGCGGCGAGCGGCCGCGGAAGTCGAAGCGGGCGGGCATCGCGCCGAACGTATCGCGCGCCATGCGCAGAAGGTAGGTCGCCTGGAGCGGGCCGTGGACGATCAGGCCGGGATAGAGCTCGACGTCGCGCGTATAGTCGCGGTCGTAGTGGATGCGGTGGCCGTTGAAGGTGACGGCCGAATAGCGCGCGAGCAGCACGGGCGTGGCCTCGATCCCGGCGCGGATCTCGCCGCGCGCCGGCGCGGCCGGCGGCTCCGGCAGCACGGTCGGCGTTATCTCGCGATAGACGATGTCGTGCTCCTCGCCGAGCACCAGACCGGCCTCGCCATGATATTCGTGGGCGACGGTGACGAAGCACAGCGCGCCGCTGCGGCCTTCCTTGGCTTCCACGTCCTTGATCGTCGAGTCGCGGCGGATGCGCTCGCCGACGCGGAAATTCCCGTGGAAGCGCAGCCGCCCGCCGGCCCACATGCGCCGCGGCAGCGGCACCGGCGGCAGGAAGCCGCCGCGCGCCGGGTGGCCGTCGGCCCCCAGCCCCGACATCGGCGCGATGTCGGGCGACAGGCACCAGTGGATGCCGGCCGGGGCCGGGTCGCCTTCGGCAAGGTCGGCCGGCTCGTCGAGGATGGCGGCGAGGCTGGCGGCCAGCCGCGGCGTGATCGTGTCCGTGACCGACCGGGTCTTGCCGATCCAGCTTTTCAGGTGCGGCAGGTCGAGCGCGCCGGTCATTGGCTCAGTCCTCAATAGGAGCGCGGCAGGCCGAGGATATGCTCGGCGACGTAGCTCAGGATCAGGTTGGTCGAGATCGGCGCGACCTGATAGAGCCGCGTCTCGCGGAATTTGCGCTCGACGTCGTAGTCGCAGGCGAAGCCGAAGCCGCCATGGAACTGGAGGCAGGCGTTTGCCGCCTCCCAGCTCGCCTTGGCGGCGAGGTATTTCGCCATGTTGGCCTGCGCGCCGCAGTCGAGCCCGGCGTCGAAGCGATGGCAGGCCTGCCAGCGCATCAGGTTGGCCGCCTCGACCTCGACATAGGCCTCTGCGATCGGGAACTGCACGCCCTGGTTCTGGCCGATCGGCCGGCCGAACACGGTGCGCTCTTTCGCATAATCGACGATCCGGTCGGTGAACCAGTAGCCGTCGCCGATGCATTCGGCCGCGATCAGCGTGCGCTCGGCGTTCAAGCCCGTCAGGATGTATTTGAAGCCCTTGCCCTCCTCGCCGATCAGGTTCTCGGCCGGGATTTCGAGGTCGTCGAAGAACAGCTCGTTGGTCTCGTGGTTGACCATGTTGAGGATGGGCCGGACCTCCATGCCCTTCTTCACCGCCTCGTTGACGTCGACGAGGAAGATCGACAGGCCCTGCGAGCGCTTGGCGACCTGGTCGACCGGCGTGGTGCGGGCGAGCAGGATCATCAGGTCGGAATGCTGGACGCGGCTGATCCACACCTTCTGGCCGTTGACGACGTAGCGGTCGCCCTTCTTCACGGCGGTGGTCTTCAAGTTCGTGGTGTCGGTGCCGGTGGTCGGCTCGGTGACGCCCATCGACTGGAGGCGCAATTCGCCGCTGGCGATCTTCGGCAGGTACTTTCGGCGCTGCTCCTCCGAGCCGTGGCGGATCAGCGTGTTCATGTTGTACATCTGGCCGTGGCAGGCGCCCGAATTGCCGCCGGCGCGGTTGATCTCCTCCATGATGACCGAGGCTTCGGCGAGGCCGAGGCCGGAGCCGCCATACTCCTCCGGGATCAGGGCGGCCATCCACCCTTCCTTCGTCAGCGCCTCAACGAACTCCTCCGGATAGCCGCGCGCCTCGTCTATCCTGCGGTGATATTCGGGCGGGAAGTTCGCGCACAGCGCGCGCACGCCCTCGCGGATGTCGGGATAGGCTTCCTTGGGGTCGGTGAAATCGGTCACGGCACGGCCTGCAATGCGGGTTTCAGGGGCGGGTTTCAGGGTCTGGCGAAATGAGCGCGCACGGAGGGCGCGCCGGCGAGCGCCGCGAGCCGCGCCTGAAGCGCTGCGCTGCCGGCATTCAGCACCGGCGAGGCGAGCGCGTCGAACTTGGCGGCGCGCGCGGCGGCGTCGGGGAAGGTGTCGGGCTCGCCCGAGGGGTCGGGGATGCGCAGGGAAAGGCGCTCGCCGCACGCTTCCACGGCAAGCGTCGCGCCGAAGGGATGGCTCAGGCCCTCGAGGCTTTCGTCGCGGAACGTCTCGACGCGGTCGCAGAGCGCGTCGATCTCCGGCCGGCCGAGCAGGTCGTAATCGTCCCAGCCGAAGCGGCCGCGCGTCAGCGCGATCGCCGCGGCGAAAGGCATGGAGAACTGGCCGTCGACGATGGAGCGGGCGCGGCGCTTGGCGGCGGCCGGGTCGCCGACCAGCGCCATGCCGTTGCGGTGAAGGCCGACCGAGATGCGCGTCACGTCGGCGGCGGCAAGGTTATGGCGCGCGCGCAACGTCAGGAGCCCGTCGACGGCGGCGTGGGTGTAGCGGCAGGCCGGATAGGGTTTCACCCCGATGCGCAGCGTCTCCCACGTCTCGCCGAGGCCGGCGACCGCGCGGGAAAGATCGGCCCCGTCGCTGTAGCCCCTGAGGAAGCCGTGCCGCCCTTCCAGCGCTTGCGACGCGCCGTGAAAACCCTCGGCGGCGAGGCTCGCCGCCATCAGCCCCTTCATCGCCGCCTCGCCGACCTGGTAGCGCTTGTTCCACGCGCCGTTCTCGAGGAACTGGAGCGAGCCGGAGGCCTGGCTCGCGGCGACGCCGAAGGCCGATTCCATCTGCGCAGCATTGAGCCCGAACAGCCGGCCGGCCGCCGCCGCCGCGCCGAAAGTGCCGGCGGTGGCGGTCGGGTGGAAGCCGCGCGCGTAATGCGCGGTCGGGTCGAGCGCCATGCCGAGGCGGCAGGCGACCTCGAAGCCGACGACGATGGCGGCGAGAAGCTCGGCGCCCGAGGCGTCGGTGAGCTCGGCCGCGGCGAATGCGGCCGGCACGACCGGCGCGCTGGGATGGAGCGACGAATCGGCGTGTGTGTCGTCGAAATCGAGCGAGTGGCCGAGCGTGCCGTTGAGCAGCGCGGCGGCGGCCGCGCCGTAGCGGCGGTTCAGGCCGAAGACGGTGCAGGGGCCGTCGCTGTCGAGCCCCATGCGGCGCAGCATGGCCAGCACCGCCGGCGTCGATTCCGCTTCGCCAGCCGCGCGCACGATCGAGCCGACGAGGTCGCTCGCCAGCGCCAGCGCCCGTTCCGAGACCTGCGGCGGCACACCTTCCGTCGCCGTCCCGGCGGCGAAGGCGGCGAGGGTGGCGGTGACGGGCGTTTCGCTGGGCGGCATGGCGGCGTCTCCGGGCTTCATGCCGTTTCGGCCTGCGGCGCGCGGGCGAGGATCTGGCGCGCCCGCGCCAGCACCGGGGCGTCGACCATGGCGCCGTCGAGCATGAACGCGCCCTTTTCCGGCGCGGCCTCCAGCACCCGCCGCGCCCAGTCGATCTCCCCGTCGGAAGGCCGGAAAGCGGCGCGCGCCGGCGCGATCTGCGCCGGGTGGATCAGGAGCTTGCCGGCGAAGCCCATCTCGCGCGCATGCGCGCAGTCGGCGGCGAGCAGGTCCGTGTCGTGGACGGACGCGGTGACGCCGTCGATGGGCGCGGGCAGCCCGGCGAGGCGGGACGCCAGCGTCAGCCGCGCGCGGGCGTCAGCGAGCGCCGTGCGCGTGTGGCCGATGGCAAGGTCCGCCGCATAGTCGATGGAGCCGAAGGCGAGCCGGGCCGCAGCGGCCGCGATCTCGTCGAGCGCGGCGATGCCGCGCGCGGTCTCGATCAGCGCGATGACCGGCAGGCCCGTCTCGCCGGCGACGCGCAAGATGTCGTTGCCGCTCTCGGCCTTGGGCAGGACGACGCCCGCGAGCGGCAGGGCCGCCGCCGCCGCGAGGTCGTGCGCGTGCCAGGCCGTGCCGCGGGCGTTGACGCGCAGCAGCAGCGGCATGCCGGTCGCCAGCGCGGCGAACGCCCCGGCGAGCCCCGCGCGCGCGGCGTCCCGCGCGTCGGGCGCGACCGCGTCCTCGAGATCGACGATCATCGCGTCCGGCCCGGCGGCGACGGCCTTGGCCAGCCGCTCCGGCCGGTCGGCGGGAACGAAAAGGGGAAGGTCGACGGTGTCGACGGGGGCAGCGCCCGGGCTGGCGGTCGGCATGGCGTGTTCCGGTTGATCGCGCCAGCATCGGCCAATTCGGCCATAATGAGAAATAGAGATTTACTCGATCAGCAATACACGAATGCGATGGCGGAAGCGCGGTCCCACGCGGCGAGCCATATGTCGCCGTTATAGAGGATGGATGAAGGAGTTATTTGAAGCGATGGCGGTTTTGGCCGATCCTCGCCCGAATTCGCGGGATCAGGCCGCCTTGGTGCCAAGCCGGGGCCGCATCCGGGCGGCGGGATTCGGGAGACGTCAGGGTGAAGTGCAGGGATCTCGATGGCATTCTGGTCGTCTCGGTCGAGCAGGCCGTCGCCGCGCCCTATCTGTCGTCGCGGCTGGCCGAGGCCGGGGCGCGGGTCATCAAGATCGAGCGGCCGGAGGGCGACTTCGCCCGCGGCTACGACCATCTGGTCAAGGGCGAGAGCGCCTATTTCGTCTGGCTGAACCGGGGCAAGGAATCGGTCTGCCTCGACCTGCGCGAGCCACGAGCCCGCGCCGCGCTCGGCGCGATGATCGCCCGTGCCGACGTCTTCATCCAGAACCTCGCGCCGGGGGCCATCGACCGGCTCGGCTTCGCCCCGGCCGATCTGCGCGCCCGGCACAAGCGGCTGATCACCGTCTCGATCTCCGGCTATGGCGAGGACGGCCCCTATCGCGACCTCAAGGCCTACGACCTGCTCGTGCAGGGCGAGAGCGGGCTTTCCGCCGTCACCGGCACGCCTGACGGCATGGCGCGCGTCGGCGTCTCGGTCTGCGACATCGCCGCCGGCATGACCGCGCACCAGGCGGTGCTGCAGGCGCTGTTCGCCCGCGAGCGCACCGGCGAGGGCCGGCATGTCGCGGTTTCGCTGTTCCACGCGCTCGCCGACTGGATGAACGTGCCCTACCTGCAATATGTCTATGGCGGCAAGGAGCCGGCGCGCCCCGGCCTCAGCCACCCGACCATCGCGCCCTACGGCGCCTATGAAGGAGGCGACGGCCGCGCCGTGCTGCTGGCGATCCAGAACGAGCGCGAATGGGCGAATTTCTGCGCCGAGGTGCTGCGCCGGCCGGAACTCGCGGGCGACCCGCTTTTTGCCACCAACAGCCGCCGCGTCGCCAACCGGCCGGCGCTCGACGCCGCCATCGCCGCCGTCTTCGCGCCGCTGTCGCGCGAGGAGATCGTCGCGCGGCTGGAGGCGGCGCGCATCGCCTATGGCCGCATCTCCTCGATCGAGGATCTGTCCCGCCACCCGCAGAACCGCTACGCCGAGGTCGCCACCCCGGCCGGGCCCGTCACCATGCTCGGCTCGGGCATCCTGTTCGACGGGGCCGCGAACGAGCCCGGCCCGGTGCCGGCGCTCGGCCAGCACACGCGCGCCGTGCTCGAGGAATTCGCAACCGCCGACACGTGAGCCCTGCCCCGCCGGGCTGTTTCTCCAGCCGCATTCTGCGACGCCGGACGTTCCGTCCGGCCGCGAAATGCTATACTCTGCGGATATAAGCCCGCCTCGCAGAATAGAATGCCCTTATGGATATCCGCCAGCTCCGCTATTTCGTCGCCATCGCCGAGCAGGGCTCGTTCTCGCGCGCGGCCGCTCAGCTCCACGTCGCGCAGCCGGCGCTTTCGCTGCACGTGCGCAACATGGAGACGGACCTCAAGGTGCAGCTGCTCCACCGCAGCCCCAAGGGCGTGGTGCCGACCGAGGCGGGCGCGATCCTGCTGCGCAACGCGCGCATCATCCTCGACCAGCTCGCCGTCGCCGAGGAGGAGATCCGCGGCCATGAGAGCGACCCGGCCGGCGAGGTGCGGCTCGGCCTGCCCGGCACGGTCAGCGAGGTGCTGTCGGTGCCGCTGATCACCGCGACGCACCAGCGCTATCCCAAGATCAAGATCCGCATCGCCGAGGCGATGAGCGGCTTCGTGCTGGAATGGATGCGCGAGGCGCGCATCGACCTCGCTATCCTCTATCGCGACGTCAACGATCACGGCATCGAGACCGTGCGCCTCCTGGAGGAGGAGCTGTGCTTCCTCGGCCCGGCCGTGGACGCCGACGAGCCCGACCTGCCGCCGCCGGGCGAGGCGCTCGCCTTCGCCCAGGCCGCGCGCCTGCCGCTGATCCTGCCCGGGCCGAGCCACGGCCTGCGCGAGCTCCTGGCCCGGCAGGCGCTGACCGTCGACATCAAGCTCAACACGGTGATCGACATCGATTCCTACGGCAACATCAAGGAACTGGTGCGCGACGGCTTCGGCTATTCGATCCTGCCGGCCAACGCCATCGCCCGCGAGGTGCAGGCGGGCGAGCTGCGCCGCTGGCCGATCGCCAGCCCGGCGGTGCGCCGCGCCGTCCACCTCGCCTATTCGGTCGAGCGGCCGATGACCAACGCCGTCACCGCGATCCAGGCGCTGGCCTGCGAGGTGCTGCGCGACCTCGCCCGCACCGGCCGCTGGGCCGGCGCGCAGGCCTGCCCGCCGCCGGGCGGCAACGACGACGCCTGATCGCGACTGGGGATTATGTTCCGCCGACAGTCTTCCTGACACACGAAACCTGCTAATATCGGCAGGTTTTTACCGGGCATCGACTCGCGCGATGCGCGGGCGGCACCAAAGAGGGGTTCAGACAGATGGCGAAAGCTTCCACCAAGACGGCTGCAGCGGCCGATACACCGATATTCACGCCCACGCCGGAAGCCAAGGCGCAGGCGACCCGCTCGCGCATCATCGCGCTGGTGCTCTGGGCGGCGGCGATCGTCCTCGAGCTCGTCGCGATCTTCTGGGTGATGCGGCCGTCCTTCGACGAGCTGGCCGCCAATCACGGCTTCCCGCAGTGGCGCTGGTATACGCTGCTCGCCTTCATCGGCGTCATCGGCGTGCTGGCGATGGTCGGTTCGGTGCTGTGGAAGAAGGCCAATCATCTCGACCCGGCGTCGCGCAAGGAGCCGGTGCGCTTCTTCATCCAGAACCAGCTCGGCGCCTTCATCGCGCTTCTGGCCTTCCTGCCGCTGATTGTCATGATCTTCATGAACAAGGACATGGACGCCAAGCAGAAGAACATCGCGGGCGCTGCCGGCGTCATCGTCGCGCTGGTGGCCGCCGTGGCGGGAATCGACTTCAAGCCGCTGTCGCAGGAACAGGCGGCCGTGGAATCGCAGGTGGTGACGCAGCTCGTCGGGCAGGACCTCGTCTGGTGGACGGCCGGCGGCAAGGTGGTTCACCTGTGCCAGGGCGCGTCCGATATCCAGAACGCCACGACGACGGTTTCGAGCGGCCCCGTCGCCGACGCCTTCGCCGCGGGCAAGGAGGGCATCACGCTGCTGCTCGGCCGCGAGCTCAACCAGTGCAGCCTGCCCGTTCCGGCGAACCTTCCCGATATCGAGCAGTGGGTTCGCACCGCGCGGGGACTGTAGCGCAACCCTGCCCCCTCCGCCTGACGGCGACGACGCCCGCGCGGCACGGCGACTGGAGATCGCCCGCTTCCCGGTATAGAACCGAGCGGAGCGGACGGCCCGTCGCCGACGGGGACCCCGCATCGCGCCGGAGGGGACATGGCAGGACATAGCTGGGACCGGGTGCCGATCGACGCCCAGAGCATCGAGGCCCCGCTTTCGCGCGCCGCCGTCTTTCTCGTCGTCGAGGTCGTGGACGGCGACGCCGCGCTCGGCAGCGTCCGCGCCGCGCTCGGCGGCATCGACGACCTGATCAAGACCGTCGGCTTTCGCGATCTCGACGCCAGGCTGTCCTGCATCGTGGCGATCGGCTCGGCCCTGTGGGACCGGCTCGGCTTCCCTGCCCGGCCGGCCGAGCTCAGGCCGTTCTCTCCGATCCAGGGCACCGCGCACGACGCGCCCTCGACGCCGGGCGACCTCCTGTTCCACATCCGGGCCGAGCGGGTCGACCTGTGCTTCGAGCTGGAAAGGCTGCTGCTCGACACGCTCGGCGAGGCGGTGCGGGTCATCGACGAGACGTCCGGCTTCCGCTACTTCGACGCGCGCGACCTTCTCGGCTTCGTCGACGGAACCGCGAACCCGGCCGGCCAGGACATCCCGCAGGCGGCTCTGGTCGGCGACGAGGACCGCGCATTCGCCGGCGGCAGCTATGTCGTGACCCAGAAATACCTCCACGACCTCGCTGCCTGGAAGGTGATCGGCGCCGACCGGCAGGAGAAGATCATCGGCCGCACCAAGGTGGACAATATCGAGCTCGACGACGACGCGGCCGCGCGCAAGTCGCACAAGAGCCTCGCCACCATCGTCGACGCGCAGGGCGCCGAGCACGACATCCTGCGCGACAACATGCCGTTCGGCAGCCCGGGGCGGCGTGAGTTCGGCACCTACTTCATCGGCTATTCGCGCCGGCTGTGGGTGATCGAGAAGATGCTGGAGCGCATGTTCGTCGGCGAACCGGCGGGCGCATACGACCAGTTGCTCGACTTTTCCACGGCCCGCACCGGCACGACTTTCTTCGCCCCCTCGCGCTCGACGCTGGCGCGGCTGGCGGACGGCGCCTGACCGGGAAGGCCCGCGGCCAGCCGAAGGAGGCGATCGCAGCCCGTGGCCGATTCCGGCTTCGTCATGAAATCCTGCGGTATCATACGCGTCCACGTATATTATAGTAATATACGGTTTCACGTATAAAATTGATATATACGTACCCGCGTATATTGAAAATCCATGCGCGTTCGCGTATATCGGTCAGCGGAGGCACGCTCATGACCGACCAGATCGCTCGCAACGAGAAGCAGCTCGGCGCCATCCTGCGCCGCGCCCGCAAGCAGGCCGGCCTGACGCAGGCGGCGCTGGGCGGCCATATCCACCTGCGGCAGGGCACGGTCTCGCGACTGGAGGCCGGCGAGCCGGCGATGCAGCTGCGCACGCTGATGGCGGCGCTGTCCGCGCTCGGGCTCGAGCTCGTGGTGCGGCCGCGCAGCAAGGGCAGCGACAGCGACATCGAGGACCTGTTCTGATGGCGCGCAAGGCGGCGCATCCGCCGCTCAACGTCTTCATGAACGGCCGCCTCGTCGGCGTGCTGCGCCGGGAGCCGACCGGCGCGGTCGACTTCCGCTATGCCCGCGCGTGGCTGGACTGGCCCGGTACCTTCCCCGTCTCGCTGTCGCTGCCGCTGCGCGAGGACCGCTATGCCGGCGCGCCGGTGATCGCCGTCTTCGACAATCTGTTGCCCGACAACGAAGCCATCCGCCGGCGCATTGCCGAACGCGTCGGCGCGCACGGCATCGACGCCTACAACATGCTGTCGGCCCTCGGCCACGACTGCGTCGGCGCGCTGCAATTCCTGCCCGACGGCGTCGAGCCCGGCCCGGCGGGCGCCAGCGACGGCACGCCGATCGGCGAGGACGAGGTGGGGCGGATGCTGCGCAACCTCGCGAGCGCGCCGCTCGGCCTCGGCGAGGACGCGGATTTCCGCATCTCCATCGCCGGCGCGCAGGAGAAGACGGCGCTGCTGCGCAAGGACGGCCGCTGGTTCAGGCCGCGCGGCACGGCCGCGACCACGCATATCCTGAAGCCGCAGATCGGCCGGCTGCCCAACGGCATCGACCTGTCGCACAGCGTCGAGAACGAGTATCTGTGCCTTGCCCTGCTCAGAGCGTTCGGCGTCCCGGCGGCGAAGGCCGGGATCGCCGATTTCGGCGGCCGGCGCACGCTGGTCGTCGAGCGCTTCGACCGACTGTGGGCGCGCGACGGTCGCCTGCTGCGCCTGCCGCAGGAGGATTGCTGCCAGGCCCTGTCCGTGCCGCCGACGCGCAAGTACCAGGCCGAGGGCGGCCCCGGCCTCGACGCGATCCTCGAACTGATGAAGGGCAGCGACACGCCCGACGCGGACATCGCCACCGTCATGCGGGCCAACATCCTGTTCTGGCTGCTCGGCGCCACCGACGGCCACGCCAAGAACTTCTCGATCTTCCTCGCGCCCGGCGGGCGCTACCGGCTGACGCCGCTCTATGACGTCGTCTCCGCACAGCCGAGCTTCGACTCCGGCGAGATCCCGCGGCGGACATTCAAGCTGGCCATGTCGGTCGGCCGCAACCGGCATTACGCCGTCGACGACATCGTGCCGCGCCATTTCATGCAGACGGCCGGGCGAGCCGGCATCGGCAGGCCGATGATGGCCGCGCTGTTCGACGACATCGCCGCCGGCGCCGGGGCGGCGATGAAGGCGGTGACGGACGCGCTGCCGGCGGATTTCCCGCCGGCGCCCGTCGAGAGCGTCGCCGTGGCGCTGGAGCGCCGCGCGCGCCTGCTCGCCGAGGCGGGCTGAGCGCCTGGGCGAAGCTCCTGCGGAAAAAAGCCCCGGACTGACGGCGATGATCCAAAGCCCCCTCCCCTGAGCATCTGCAATCTGCAAATCGGCGATCTGATTCCCGGCACAAGGCCGAGGACGACGGCGGTGTGCCCGGCGCGGTTTGCGGACAAGCTGTCGAATCGCTGCCCCTCCCCTTCCCTCCGCCGCCGGTCGCGGATGCCCGGCTCCATACAAGCCCGTATCGCGTGGCAACCGTTGCCGCGGGGCAGCGGCCGCGAAAGGAGCGATTGCATTTAGAGGCCGATCGCTCCCCCTCGCCGCGGCCGTTGACAGGTGTCAACCGCGCCCTTCCGCGGTGTAAGAAGTTGCAGAAAGGTTAATTTGCGTTAACCCTCTTTTGCTTGACAGGAATCGCCTTCTCGCCCAGCGTATCTACGCTGAAGACCGGAACACGCGGCTTTTTCCGTTACTCGCGGCCGGTACTGTCAGTTTCGGTGAAGTTGCGTAGAATTGATGCCATGCACTGAGTCGGGTGCGGCCGTTCGGCCGTGGCCCACGGTGGTTATGCGGGCCGCGCATGCGGAATGATGGGACGGGAATGCTGGTGAAAGCGAAAGAGACCGTTGCGGAGCCGGCAGACCGGCAGATCGCCAGCGATGCGCAGGTCCTGTCGGCGCAGCTCGCGGCGCTGCGCGGGCGGCTGTTCCCGCCGAGCGCCCAGAAGACGCTGCGCCCCTTCACCAGCGGCGAGGCGGCGAAGCTGATCGGCGTCAGCGACGGCTATCTGCGCCAGCTGTCGATTTCCGGCGAAGGCCCCTCCCCCGAGATCGGCGCCGGCGGGCGCCGGCTCTACAGCCTCGCCGACGTCAACGCGCTGCGCCGGCATCTCGCCGCCCAGGGCGGGGCCAAGGCGCGGCACTACATCAGGCACCGCCAGCCGGGCGAGCACCTCCAGGTCATCGCCATCACCAATTTCAAGGGCGGCTCGGGCAAGACCACGACCGCCGCGCATCTGGCGCAATATCTCGCCTTGCAGGGCTATCGCACGCTCGCGGTCGACCTCGACCCGCAGGCGTCGCTGTCGGCGTTGTTCGGCTACCAGCCGGAGCTCGATCTTTCCGGCAACGACACGCTCTACGGCGCGATCCGCTACGACGAGGAGCGGGTGGCGCTCGCCTCCGTGATCCGGCCGACCTATTTCGACGGGCTCGACATCGTTCCCGGCAATCTCGAATTGCAGGAGTTCGAGCACACGACGCCGCAGCATCTGGTGCGGCGGGCCGAGACTGGGGGCGACCTGTTCTTCGCCCGCGTCCAGCAGGCGATCCTGTCGGTCGAGGCGAACTACGACGTCGTCGTCATCGACTGCCCGCCGCAGCTCGGCTATCTGACGCTGTCGGCGCTGTGTGCCGCCACCTCGGTCGTCGTCACCGTGCATCCGCAGATGCTCGACGTCGCCTCGATGAGCCAGTTCCTCTTCATGACCGCCGATCTGCTCTCGGTGGTGCGCGAGGCGGGCGGGGCGCTGAACTTCGATTTCCTGCGCTATCTCATCACCCGCTACGAGCCGAATGACGGGCCGCAGACGCAGATCGCCGGCTTCCTGCGCACCCAGTTCGGCGAGCGGGTGCTGACTGCGCCGATGCTGAAGTCGACGGCGATCTCCGATGCCGGCCTGAGCAAGCAGACGCTCTACGAGGTCGGGCGCGAGAACTTCAACCGCGCCACCTATGACCGCGCCTATGAGGCGCTGAACGCCGTCAACGCCGAGATCGAGGCGCTGATGGCCCAGTCGTGGGGGCGCAGGGCATGAGCGTCCGTTCCCCTTCCCCGTTGACAGTTGTCAACCGGCCTTCGCCGGCGCATTCGTCGCGGCCGGTCTATCCACGTCCCCCGGTTTCCGGGTCATCCTCGTCGCAGGACGAATCGACGGGGAGAGGGCCATGAACACGCGCAAGGACAGGCTGCGGTCGCTGCTCGGCGGACAGGGCGCAGAGGCCGCGCCGCCGGCGACCGCCCCGGCGTCTTCTTCGGGCGCGGCCGAACCGCCGAAGCGGGCGTCCTCGGCCGCGGTCAAGGCGATGGGCCTGTCGCTCGGCACGCTGTCGCAGGAGGCCGACGAGGCGCGGCGCCTGCGCGAGACGCTCGCCGCCGGCGAACGGGTGGTCGAGATCGACCCGGCGCTGGTCGAGCCGTCGCCCTTCGCCGACCGGCTGAGCAAGGCTGAGGCCGACGATCCCGATTTCGAGGCGCTGAAGGCAAGCATCGCCGCGCACGGCCAGCAGGTGCCGGTGCTGCTGCGCCCGCATGCCGACGCCGGGAAGGCCGCGCGCGGCCTCTACCAGATCGCCTACGGCCATCGCCGCGTCGAGGCGGCGCGGGCGCTGGGGCGGCCGGTGCGGGCGGTGGTCAAGGCGCTCGACGATGCCGCGCTCGTCCTCGCCCAGGGCAAGGAGAACGCCGAGCGCCGGGCGCTGAGCTTCATCGAGCGGGCGCTGTTCGCCCGCACGCTGCTCGGTCACGGCTTCGACCGGGCGACGGTGCAGGCGGCGCTCGCCGTCCACAAGTCGGAGATGACGCGGCTGCTGCAGGTGGCCGAGGCGGTGCCGCGCCATGTCGCGCGCGCCATCGGCCCGGCGCCGCGGGCCGGCCGGCCGCGCTGGATGGCGCTCGGTGCGCTGCTGGCCGCGGACAGGTCGGGCCTCGCCAATGACGAGATGGCCGCGGCCGATTTCCGCGCCGCCGACAGCGACACGCGCTTCCAGCGCCTGTTCGATCGGCTGAGCGCTTCCGCGCGCGGGCGCGCGCCGCAGGCTGCCGGCAAGGCACGGCGGATCGCCGGCGCGGACGGGCAGGCGATCGCCGAGCTCGCCCGGGCCGGGCGTGCGGCGAAGCTGACGATCCCCGAAAGCGCGGGCGAAGGGTTCGCCGACTATGTCGCGGCGCGGCTGCCCGATCTCCATGCCGCCTTCACCGGTGGCCAGGGGGGCGGGCAGGGGACTGTCAAGAATACGAAGGAATAAGGGTTTGCCGGCGGGGCGTTCACCCGTCCGGCCGGTTCGAGTGAAGCGTTCTGCGTAGGGAAGAAACCAGAAACGGAGAAGCAGGCAAGAAAAAAGGCCCCCAGAACGTCGCCATTCCGGAAGCCCCTTTCGATGTAGCAATTTGAAAGAATCACTTCCGAGTCGTCCTGTCAAGGCGTCGGCGCGTCCCGGCCACGGATTTCTGTGCCTCGCAACGAGGTGACGACAATGACGGAGCGTTTTGCGACGACGCCATTCGGCGGCGCACGGGTTCGTGCGTCCTCATTCCTGCAACGCGAGGCCATCGACAGGCGGCGCACGGAGCTCGGCGAAGGCGGCAACGACACGGGCCGGGCCGACAAGTGGCAGCTCATCCGCGCGCTGTGCGAGGCGCGGGCGGCCTTCAACCTGTCGGACCGCACGATCACGGTGCTGGAGGCGCTGCTGAGCTTCCACCCCGAGCGCGAGCTCGACGGGACGGAGCCGGTGGTGGTGTTCCCCTCCAATGCCGAGCTTTCGCTGCGCAGCCGCGGCATGGCCGACGCCACGCTGCGCCGGCACATCGCGGCGCTGGTCGAGGCCGGGCTGATCCTGCGCTGCGACAGCCCCAACGGCAAGCGCTACTGCCGGCGCGATGCCCGTGGCGGCATCGAGAGCGCCTTCGGCTTCGACCTGTCGCCGCTGGCGCTGGCCGCCGCCGGCATCCACCAGGCGGCCGAGGCGGCGCGGGCCGAGGCCCGGGCCTGCCAGCGCCTGCGCGGCGAGATCACCGTCCATCTGCGCGACACGATGAAGATCGTCGAGGCCGGCCTTGCCGAGAAGCGCGCCGGCGACTGGGAGGGTTTTTCGCTGCGCCTGATGCCGCTTGCCCGGCGTCTGCCGCGCCAGGCGGCGAGGGAGCTTCTCATCGAGCGTCGCGGCGCGCTGGTGCGGCTGCGCGCCGAGGTCGAGGATGCCTATCTCAACTCTCTCTCGGAACAGGAAATGAGCGGCAATGACGCCGGTTCTGAGCGGCAGTATCAGAATTCAAATCCAGACCACCACTTTGAAAATAGCTCAGAAAAAGAGCTGAAGCCGGCGCGCGAACCCGGGAAGCGGACGGCAGGAGAAGACGAAAGGGGGCAGGCGGACGGCGAAAGCGCGAGGCCGGACGGCCGTGCGCCGGAAACGAAGGGCGAGCCGGTGGCGCTCAACTACCTGCTTTCGGTCTGCCCGGCGCTCGAACCTTATGCCCGCGACGGCATTTCGAGCTGGAAGGATGTCCTCATCACCGCCGGACTGGTGCGCTCGATGCTCGGCATCTCGCCCGATGCCTGGGCGAAGGCGCGCGAGGCGATGGGCGATCATGTCGCGGCGGCAGTGGTCGCCGCCATTCTCGAACGGGCCGATGTCATCCGCGCGCCGGGCGGGTATCTGCGGGCGCTGACGGCGCGGGCCGAAAACGGCCAGTTCTCGCTGCGGCCGATGCTGGCGGCGCTGGAGCGCGACCGGGATGGGGGATGAGAGGCCGGGGCGGGCGATGCGCGGGCGTCCCGACGCCGGAACTCCGGCCGCATCCGCGCGATGGCAGACGGATGCGGCCGAAGGCTTGGTGTCAGCGCCAGCCGAGGGCGGGAGCGACGTGCTTCAGGATCGCCTCGATGACGTGGGCGTTGTAGTCGACGCCGAGCTGGTTCGGCACGGTCAGCAGCAGCGTGTCGGCCTCGGCGATCGCCTCGTCGTGCGCCAGCTCCCGGATCAGCGCGTCCGGCTCGCCGGCATAATTGCGGCCGAAGATCGCCCGCGTGCCGGCCTCGATGAAGCCGATCTTGTCCTGGTCGGGCCGGCCCTGGCCGAAATACATCCGGTCGCGGTCGTCCATCAGGGCGAAGATCGAGCGGCTGACCGAGACGCGCGGCTCCCGTTCGTGCCCGGCCTCCTTCCATGCTTCGCGATAGGCGCGGATCTGCTGCGCCTGCTGGACGTGGAACGGCTCGCCCGTCTCGTCGAATTTCAGGGTCGAGCTTTGCAGGTTCATGCCGAGCTGCGCGGCCCAGACCGCGGTGGCGTTGGTCGCCGCGCCCCACCAGATGCGCTCGCGAAGGCCGGGCGAATGCGGCTCGACCCGCAGCAGGCCGGGCGGATTCGGGAACATCGGCTGCGGGTTCGGCTCGGCGAAGCCTTCGCCGCGCAGCACGTCGAGGAAGACCTCGGCATGGCTGCGCGCCATGTCGGCGTCGTTTCTGCCCTCCTCGGGCGCGTAGCCGAAATAGCGCCAGCCGTCGACCACCTGCTCGGGCGAGCCGCGGCTGATGCCGAGCTGGAGCCGGCCGCCGGCGATCAGGTCGGCCGCGCCCGCGTCCTCGGCCATGTAGAGCGGGTTCTCGTAGCGCATGTCGATGACGGCGGTGCCGATCTCGATCCTTTTCGTGCGCGCGCCGACAGCCGCCAGCAGCGGGAAGGGCGAGGCGAGCTGGCGGGCGAAGTGATGGACGCGGAAGTAAGCGCCGTCCGCGCCCAGCTCCTCGGCGGCGACCGACAGCTCGATGGACTGGATGAGCGCGTCGGCGGCCGAACGTGTCTGCGAATGCGGCGAAGGGGTCCAGTGGCCGAAGGACAGGAAGCCGATGTTCTTCATGGGAAAGATCCGTCGATGGGTTTTCCCCTAGATAGGGCACAATCGGCCGCTCCGCACCGTGCGGACGGTGAACAGTCCTTCTCGGCGCGGAGGGATTGCGGTGGACGTCTCATCCGGCCGGGACGTAGCCGCGCCGTCGCTTCGACCCGGCATGGCGGGCGAAGGCGGCGCGCGCCGAGGCCGCTTCTGCGTGGAGCTCGATCATCTGGCGGCCCTGCGTGCCGAGCCGGCCCCAGCTGCGGATGACGGCGTGGTCGCCGAACAGCGTCGGCTCGATGGCGAGCGCAAAATAGCGCGCCATGTTGCGCGCCGGGTCGATGCGGTGAAGCAGGAGGGACGGACGATCCATCGGCGCAGGGTGCCGGCGTCTCGGGCCACCGTCCAACGCATTTCCTGAATCGGTCGGCATCCACCGATTCACGGCGTCGATGGGTCGTTTCGCCCTTCGGCAGCGCCGGAGAGGGCCGCGGCGGGCAGGGGGCTCGTCAGAGCCCGGCCGCCTTTGTGAGGTTGACGCGGAAGCGGTCGCGGCGGCGCTGGTATTTGCGGGTCATCTCGGCCGAGGCGTGGCCGAGCTGCTTCTGGACGTAGCGCTCCTCGACCTCGGCCGAGGAGGCAAGGCCGGCGCGCAGCGAGTGCCCGGCGAACAGGCCGGCCCGCCGGCCCTCGGCCACGTCGCCGCGCACGCCGGCGGCGAGCGCCGCGCGCTTGACGAGGCGGGCGACCTCCTGGGCGTTGAGCCGCTCGGCGCCGACCTTCCTGCCTTGCCCGGTGACGCGGCGGAACAGCGGGCCGTGGCCGAGGCGGGCGAAATGCAGCCAGGTCTCGAGCGCGACGACGGGGCAGGTCATGTCCGACGAGCCGCGCCCGATCTCGACCTCGCGCCAGCCGGTCTTGCCGCGCAGGGTGACGAGGGCGCCCTTGTCGAGGATCTCGACCCAGCCGCGCCCGTCCTCGGTCTGGTCGCGGCCGACGTCGAGGCCGACGATCTCGGAGCGGCGCAGGGCCCCGGCGAAACCGAGGAGCAGCATGGCGCGGTCGCGCAGGCCGCGTAAGGTTCCGCGATCGAGCGTTTCCAGCATCGCGATCAGGTCTTCCGGCAGGATCGCCTCCTTCTGCCGCGGCGGCGCGGCGTGACGGTTGCGGATGCCGGCCATGACGGTGGCGATGTGGCGGTCCTTGCGGTCGAGGACGAGGCCGCGCTGGGCATAGTTCCACGACAGAGAGGAGAGCCTGCGCTCGATGGTGGAGACCGAGTTCGGCTTGCCGTCGCCCGAGACCGTGCCGGCGGCGCAGGCGGTTATGTAGAGCCCGACCGTCTGCGCCGAGGGCGGCATCGGGGCGAGGCCCTGCCTGCGGCACCAGCCGGAAAAGTGCTTCCAGTCGGCGCCATAGGCGCGGCGCGTGTTGGCCGAGCTCGCCGCCTCGACATAGAAGCGCGCGCGCTCGGCCAGATCGGCGAGGTGGGCGGGCGCAGGCGCGCCGGTGACGGCCGGCGGGGGAGGGGAGAGGTCGCCATCGCCGGCGGAAAGAGAGCGATCCGGCTTTCCGAACGACGAAGGGTGAGCATCCGGTCCGCCTTCGGGCGTATCGGAGGGCCCGGCGGACCTTTCGACGGAACGCCCGGCGGGCGGGGAGCCATGGCGCAGGGCCCCGGCTTCATCTGCCGGCGGCTCCCGCGGCGCGCGGCCCATCTCCATCACCACGTCGACGATGTCGGGCATGTCCGGGAGGGGCGCATGCGCGCCGTCCGGGGTGGGAAGCCGGTTACCGCTCATCGCGAGCCCATGCCGGGCTGATGTCGGTTTTCGAGAAGTCGTCGCCCTTGAAAAGGAGCGGCTCGCCGGTCAGCTTCGCCAACGCATAGGAGAAGCAGTCTCCATAGTTGAGGCCGGCCGGGTGACGGCCTTTTCCGTAGCGGCGCCAGGCACGGCGGGCCTGGTCCGCGTGCTCGGCGCTGACGGCCACGATCTCGGCGCCGGTCCGGTGCAGCCACAGATCGAGCTCGGCTCCTCCCGCATCGCCGAAGCGGCTCTCGATGACCATGGCAGCCTCGACGAGCGTCGCGGCCGAGACGAGCCGGACGGGATCGTCGACGATGCGCTCGCCATAGGCCGGAGCATCCGGCTCGTCGAGGAAGATCGCGACGATCGCGGAGGTGTCGATCACCATCAGCCGGGCACGCCGTTCTGGTTGTAGCCGACGATCTCGTCGGGCGTGCGGTCGTCGAGGACGGGCAGGGCGCCCAAACGCCGCCGCATCGCCTCCATGTCCTCCAGCAAGGCGGCCTTGCGTGCGTCGGAGCCCGTCCGCCGCAACCGCTCCTCGAGCGCCCGCTTCGTCGCCATGGTGATGGTCTCGCCGGTCCGCTCAGCGAGCCTGCGCGCCAGCAGCTCCGTTTCCCGATCCTTGATGCTCAGCGCCATCTGCCCTGGTTCCTGAAAATCCGCTTTCTACCTATATATCCCGTCCGGCGGCCAAATGCACCACCCGAACGCATGGCCTCTGTGGTCGAGCAGGGCCGTGGCGAAGGCCAGATCCGGCGTTCTGATCGACGAGAGAGGCCATTTCCTCTATAAAGAGCATAATGAACGATAATGCAAGATTATCGTTCATTATTATCTCTCTACAAGATGTGCGGATAATCACGAAATTATTGGTGAAAAGCGCACAGCACGGTTATGCTGGCGGCATGAACGAGCGCTTCGATTCTCCCGCCGTCCACCCGAGCGCGGTGCCTGCGGTGCCCATCTGGGCGATGCCACGGGCGCCTGCCGACAGCGATGTCGAGGCGGCCTGGATGGCGGGCGGCGCCTTGAATTCGCTCGACAATCTCATGCGTTCGGATGCGCCCTGGCTCGGCGCATGGCGACACCGGCTGGCGTTGAAGGCGGCGGCGGCCGTCGTCCAGCTGATCGGGCGGCGCGAAGCCGAATCCGACCTGCGCGACGCCTGGTTGCTGCGCCAGCCGGGCGACGATCCGGGACCCGCCGGAAATGTGCTTGCCGCCTGGCGGCGCCTCGCCGGGCGATCGAGCGTTCCGGACGCCGAAACGATCGCCGCCGTGGCGCGTCTGTCCGGTCTCGGCACGGCCGTCGACGGCGATGCGGTCGTCGCTCTTGTCGAAGACGGCGCTGCGGCACCGCCCCCGCTGGCGGCGGCGCGGATTGCGGATGCCGTGGTCCGGGTCGAGCCGCGCGCGGAACCGCTGGCCTGGTGGATGGCCGATCTCGCGCTCGCCCGGCGCATGCGCTGGCCGTTCCCGGCGCCGGTGCTGGCGACCCAGATCCACTCGCCGCTGCTGCGCTTCGGATACGAGCGCTTGCGGGCGCGGCCGGGAGGGAAGGGGTTCGAGCGCGCCTGCCTGATCGCGGCGGCGGCCGGCGCGGCGGAAGCCTGCACGCTGGCGGCCGGGATGGCGCTTCAGGCGCGGCGGCTGGAGGCGGCGGCGCCGAAGCTGCGCGCGAAGGGGGCCGGGGAGGTGGTGCGCCTGCTGCTCGAGGACGACGCGGTGCCCGGAACGCTGACGACCGGATCGCTGTCGCGCTGGGCGAGCCGCCGGCTGTTCGATCGGCTCGTGCAGCTCGGGGCCGTCCGCGAGCTCTCGGGCCGCGACAGCTTCAGGATCTTCGGGTTGTGACCGTGACCCGGCCCTCGCGCGACCGGCACGGCCTGGTGGACACCGAGCTTGACGGCCTGCCGCCCGAGCTGCGCTGGCGGGAATGGATGGCGCGCGTCGAGGCCGTGGTCTTCGCCTCGCCCGAGCCGGTGACGCGCGAGCTGCTGGTGCGCGTCGTGGGCAAGGATTGCAGCATCGACCTTCTCGTCGAGGACATCGGCAACGAGCTTGCCGGCCGCCCCTACGAGATCGTCGCGGTCGCCGGCGGCTGGCAGTTCCGGACCCGGCTTCGTCACGGCGAGGTCCTGCAGGCCGCGCTCGGCGGGACGCCCAGCGCTCCGCATATCACCGAGGGCGAAATGCTGGTTCTGGCTTCGGTCGCCTATCACCAGCCGGTCACCCGCCGGGGCCTCGCGGACATCGTTGGCCGCGAGGTCGGCCGCGAGGTGATCGCCCGGCTGCGCGAGCTCGACTTCATCGCGTCGGGTCCGCGGTCTCCCCAGCCCGGCGCGCCCTTTACCTATGTGACGACCCGGCGGTTCCTCGAGCATTTCGGGCTCGATACGCTCAGGGACCTGCCCGACCTCGAGGCGCTGGAGGATGCCGGTCTCCTCGACCGGAAAGGCGCCGCCCGGACGGGCATTCCGGTTGCGGGGCAGGAGGACGGCGAGGACGGGCCGGACGAGGCCGGTCCCGGTCCCGACCGGGAGTTCTGACGCTCGGGGATCGCGGCCCTGCCTGCAAGCGCGCCGACAAGACGAAGCGGCCGGCCGCTCATGGGGCCGGGACTACATTTCGCCGAGAACGTGGTGCATGTCCTCGATGTCCCTGAGACGGTTGCGTCCCATATCCCCGCGGTAGCGGAAGACCTCGTCGGCCAGGATGTGGCAGAGCAGCAGCACGGCGGTGTGGTTGTCCAGCGGCGCGGGGCTCTGGGTGATGCAGCGCAGCATCCAGGTCGGCTTGTACCGCTCGCGGTAGTGCTGATCGGTGATGAACAGTGTTTTCGCCGGCAGCGACGGCAGCAGGCCGATCATGGCGCGCACGATCGGCACGAGACGCCGTATCGCGAAGACGACGATCACGTCGTCCTTCGTCAGGCCGGCCAGCGTCTCGGCGATCGTTTCGCCGTCGCTCGGCAGGAGCACGGTGTTGGGGCACACCTCGCTGACCTGCCAACGCAGATACTTCGCCAGAAAGTGGCCGTTCCGCATGCCGGCGAAGACGACCTTTCCCGCAGTCGAGATGGCCGCCGTCGCCGCGCCTAGCTCGGCGGGGTCCAGGGCCCCGAACGTCTCGGCGATGTTCTGGTGGCTGACATGGACATGACGCGCGATCTGCCCTGCCGTATCCGTCTGGTTCTTCTCGAGCAGGTAGGTCGGAAACCCTTCGCTGCGCATGTCGCGGGCATGCCGCTTCATGTCCTCGTAGCTGCGAAAACCCAGCCGCTGCACGAAACGGCTGACCGCCGCATTCGACGTGCCGGCCATCTTCGCCAGCTCGACGGCCGAGTAGCTGGCGATCTCGCCCGGAAAGCCGAGGATCAGGTCCGCGAGCTGGCGGTCCGTCGGCGACAGGCTCGCGGCATGATCCTGGATGAGCAGCGACAGGGGTTTTCTCGCGGTATCCGTCATCGTTCCCTCCATCGTGCGATAAAAATCACTTTACAATATAATCCCATTATGAAAATGATTTTTTAATCCAGTCACCATTGTCGTCACGGAGAGCGCCGTTGCAACGAGATTTCGCAGGATATGCCGGCGCTCCCGTCGACCCCGCATGGCCCGCGGACGCCAGGATATGCGTTTCCTTCGTCATGAACTACGAGGAGGGCGGGGAGCGCTCGATCCTGTCCGGCGACGACGGCTCCGAGGCTTTCCTGTCCGAGGTCATCGGCGCGGAAAGCTGGCCGGGCAAGCGCAACCTCAATAGCGAATCCATCTACGAGTACGGCTCGCGCGCGGGGTTCTGGCGCCTGCGCGACATTCTCACCGCCTATGAGGTGCCGGTCAAGGTCTATGGCGTCGCCGAGGCGATGCAGCGCAATCCCAAGGCCGTCGCCGCCGTGCAGGCCGCGGGCTGGGAGATCGCGAGCCACGGGCTGCGGTGGCTCGACTATCGCGATTTCACCCGCGAGGACGAGCTTCACCACATGCGCGAGGCGATCCGCATCCAGACGCAGATGACCGGGGCGCGGCCGCTCGGCTGGTATACGGGGCGCGTGTCCGAGCAGACGCTGGACCTCGTGATCGCCGACGGGGGCTTCGTCTATTCGTCCGATTCCTATGCCGACGATCTTCCCTACTGGGTCCGGCATCGCGACCGCGACCACCTCATCGTCCCCTATACGCTCGACGCGAACGACATGCGCTTCGCGACCGCGCAGGGCTTCAACGCCGGCGACCAGTTCTTCTCCTATCTGCGCGACACGTTCGACCAGCTCTACGAGGAAGGCCTTCGCGGCGCGCCGAAGATGATGTCGGTCGGGCTTCACTGCCGCCTCGCGGGCCGCCCGGGCCGGGCCATCGCCCTGCGGCGCTTTCTCGACCACGTCCGGGCCCGTTCGGGCGTGTGGCTGGCGACGCGGCTGTCGATCGCCAACCATTGGCGCGAGCGTTTCGCGCCGCCTTCCCGTTAATCGCCTCCCGAAACGACGCATCGAAAAACCGAAAAAAGGGGAACATCATGCTGAAAACGACCAAAGCCTGCCTCGCCGCGATCTCGGTCGCGCTCCTGGCCAGCGGAACGGCATCCGCGCAGGACTATCCCAAGACCAACCTCAACGTTCAGGGCGGCTGGGCCACCGCCGGCATTTATCAGGAGATCGAGGTTCCGTTCTGGACGGAGCGCCTGCCGTCGATCACCGGAGGCAACGTCACGGCCACCATCGCCAGCCTCAACGAAAAGGGCCTGAAAGGTCCCGAGGTGTTTCGCCTGATGCGCACGGGCGTGATCGATTTCGGCACGTCCGCCCTCGGCTATGTCGCGGGCGACGACCCGCAGAACGAAGGCCCGGACCTTGCCGGCATCGCGCTCGACATCGAGACCGCGCGGAAGGTGTCCGACGCCTACAAGGCCACCCTTTCCAAGCTGTACATGGAGAAATACGGCATCAGGCTGCTGATGCTGTATCCGGCCGAGGCCCAGGTGTTCTGGTGCAACAGCCCGATCGCCAGCCTCGCGGACCTGCGCGGCAAGAAGGTCCGGACCGGCAACCGCACCGTCGCCGACTTCGTCGAGGCCGCGGGCGGCGTCACCGTCACCATGCCGTTCGGCGAGGTCGTGACCTCGCTTCAGCTCGGCGTGATCGACTGCGCCGTCACCGGAACCTTCTCCGGCAACAGCGCCGGCTGGCATGAGGTCACGACCCATCTTTATCCGCTCACCGTCGGCTGGAGCCCGTTCATGTACGCGGTCAACGCCAAGCGCTGGGAGAAGCTCGATCCTTCGCTCCAGACGTTGCTGACCGAGGAATTCGCCAAGCTCGAGGACGATATCTGGTCGGCCGGCGACGCCCGCACGACGGAAGGGCTCAACTGCGCCACCGGCGGCGCGTGCACCTTCGGAAAGCCGGGCTCGATGACCCTCGTGCCGCTGGCCGAAGCCGACAGCGCGCTGCGGGCGCAATATGTCGCCGAGGTGGTGCTGCCGCGCTTCGCCGAGCGTTGCGGCGAGGCCTGCATCGCCGACTGGAACCAGACGGTCGGCTCGCTGATCGGCATCGAAGCCAAGTAGGAAGCCAAGCAGGATGCCGCGAGGGCGGGCGGCGCTCCCGCCGCCTGCCTCCACCCGCTCCCGTCGAGGGTTGAACATGCTGTCGCTCATTCACGCCATTTCGCGCGGCTCCGTCTGGATCACCGGCGCGCTGCTGCTTCTTTCCGCGGTTCTCGTGGGCAGCGAAGTCCTGATGCGCAACTTCTTCCACTACTCCTTCGGCGGGGTGGACGAGATCTCGTCCTACATATTCGCCATCGGCGTCGCGTGGTCGCTCGCGTTCACCCTGCTGAGCAGGGCGCATATCCGCATCGACCTGATCTACGGGAAACTCGGCCCGCGCTGGCGCGCGGCGCTCGACATCCTGTCGCTCGCCTGCCTGCTGGCGGTCACGGGCCTGCTTTTCCAGCAGGCGCTCGAGACCACGCTCACCTCGTATGAGATCGGGGCGCGCTCGAACACCCCGCTCGGCGTGACCCTGTGGGTGCCGCAGACGCTGTGGACAGCGGGGCTGGGCTTCTTCGCCCTCGTCCAGCTCTACCTGCTGGTCAGCATCGTCCGCCTCTTCATCGCGAACAATGTCAGGCAGATAACCGCCCTCTCGGGCGTCAAGAGCATGGATGAAGAGATCGAGGACGAAATAGACGAAGCAAAGACTTGAGAAGCCGACAACAATCCAAGAGGGGAAGATGATCGCCTTTACATTCGTCGCGCTGATGGTCCTCGTTTTCCTGGCCATCCCGGTCGCGGCCGTCATGGGCGTTCTCGCCCTTACGCTGAACTTCGTCTTCACCGACATGCCGCTTTGGCGCGCGCTCGGCGAGGTGAGCTGGGGCGCGTTCACCGAATACACGCTGCTGGCGATTCCGCTCTACATCCTTCTGGGCGAGATATTCCTGCGCACCGGCATCGCGGAGGAGATGTACACGGCGCTCAGCAAATGGGTCTCATGGCTGCCGGGCGGCCTGATGCACGCGAACATCGCCTCGTGCACGCTGTTTTCCGCGACATCGGGATCGAGCGTCGCGACGGCCGCCACCATCGGCACGCTGGCGATCCCGCAGCAGAAGAAATACGGCTACAACGAGCGGCTCTTCCTCGGCTCGATCGCCGCGGGCGGCACGCTCGGAATCCTGCTGCCCCCGTCGATCAACATGATCATCTACGGGGTGCTGACCAATTCGTCGATCCCGCAGCTCTATCTCGCGGCGATCGTGCCGGGGCTGGTGATGGCCGCCATCTTCGCGCTGACGATCCTCGTCCAGAGCAGCGTGTTCAACGACACCGAGGTAAGGATCACCGCGACCTGGGGCGAGCGCATGGCCTCGCTGAAGAATCTCGTGCCGCCGCTGATCATCTGCGTCGTCATCATCGGCTCGATCTATGCGGGCATCGCCACGCCGACCGAATCGGCCGCGCTCGGGGTGCTCGCGGTGCTGGCCCTCGCCGCCTTCCGCCGGAAGCTCGGCGTGCAGGTGATGCTCAGCGCGTTCGAGAACACGATGCGCACGACCGGCATGATCATGCTGATCATCGTCTTCGCCTATTTCCTCAACTTCGTGCTGTCGGGCGTCGGCCTGTCGGGCTCGATCAACGCGCTCATGTCCAATCTCGGCCTGTCGCCGCTATGGACCCTGCTGGCGGTGATCGCGTTCTACGTGGTCCTCGGCTGCTTCATGGAAACCCTGTCCATGATGATCGCGACCATCCCGATCGTCGCGCCGATCGTCTTCATGGCCGGCTTCGACCCGGTCTGGTTCGGCGTGATGATGATGATCCTCGTCGAGCTGGCGATGATCACGCCGCCCATCGGCATCAACCTCTACGTGGTCCAGGGCATCCGCACGAGCGGCGGCATCGGCGACGTCATCGTCGGCGCGCTGCCCTTCGTGCTGGCGATGTTCGCCATGCTTGCCCTGCTTATCCTGTTCCCCGGGATGACGCGCGTGTTTCTCTAGATAGCCCCGCAGGATCGACCGATCATGTCAGACAGATTTCTTCTCACGGCCGCCGGCGACATCGTCATCAGGCACCCGCTCTTCGGCGAGGGCGCGGTCAGTTCGCCCGGCTTCGACGAGCTGATGGCCTTCCTGCGCGGCGGCGATCTCGTCTGGGGCTCCTGCGAGGTGCAGTTCTCGACGCGCGGGTTCCGCACCGATTCCACCATAGCCTATCTCGTGCCGCCGAGGGTGGGGCAGGACCTCGGCAAGGCGGGGTTCAACGTGATGACGGTCGCCACCAACCATACGTGGGACTACGGCCCGGACGCGTTCCTCGACACGCTCGACAACCTGTCGGCCGGGGGCGTCACGCCGGTCGGCGGCGGGCGCACGCCCGAGGAGGCGTGGCGGCCGATGATCCGCGACGTCGGCGGCGTCCGCGTCGGCATCCTCGCCGCGTCGTGCCTCGTGCCGCCCTATTACGCGGTGCTCGACGACCGGCCGGGCATCGCCGCCGTGCGCGTCCGCCAGCTCGCGGCGCTGGACCCGATCGGCATGATGATCGAGCCCGGCGCGCCCATCAAGATGGAGAGCTTCGCCGAGCCGGAGGACGTGGAGCGGCTGGTCGAGGCCGTGTACCGGCTGAAGGCGGAGACGGATGTGGCCATCGTCAGCATGCATTGGGGCTACGGCCGCGGGACGCCACTCGCGACCTATCAGCGTCCCCTGGCGCAGCAGATCGTCCGCGCCGGCGCGGACATGATCCTCGGCAATCACGGGCACAGCCCGACGGCCATCGAGACGATCGACGGCAAGCCCGTCATCTACAGCCTCGGCAACAACATCGCCCAGCAGGACAGGATCAACGCGACGCCGCGGCAGCTCGAAATCTTCGAGGACATCGACCCGTGGTCCGTCGTCGCGGAGTTCGACATCGGCCGCGACGGCGTCCGCCGCATTACGCTGGTTCCCACGGAATGCCAACCGGACGGCCTTCCCGTCATCGCCAGGGACCCGGCGGTCTCGAAGGCCATCCTGGAGCGCGTGGCCCGGCTCTCGGCACGCTACGGCACCGCGATCCGCATCGAGGACGGCAGGGCCCACATCGCGTTCTGACCGCAACAAGCATCGGAAAACAGTCCATGAATCTGGAAAACGACATCCGGATCCTCTCGGATCTCGTCGCCTGCCCGTCCGTGAGCGACCGATCCAATCTCGATATCATCGATTACATCGAGGCATATCTGGCCGGCCACGGGGCCGAGACCCGGCGCCTTGCCTCCCCGGACGGCGACAAGGCCAACCTCGTCGCGCGGATCGGCCCGGACGCGCCGGGCGGACTGATCCTGTCGGGGCATACGGATGTCGTTCCGGTCGAGGGCCAGACGTGGGATACGGACCCCTTCAGCCTGACGCGCGTCGGCGACAGGCTCTACGGGCGCGGCGCCGCCGACATGAAGGGGTTCATCGCCGGCGCGCTGGCATGCGTGCCCGAGCTCGTCCGGCTCCCGCTCGCGAAGCCGGTCTATTTCTGCCTTTCCTACGACGAGGAGCTGGGGTGCCTCGGCGTTCACGGCCTCATCGACCACCTGAAGGAACGCGGCATCGACCCCGACCTGTGCATCGTTGGCGAGCCGACCGGCATGGAGGTCGGCCTGGCGCACAAGGGCAACCGCACCTATCGCCTCGCCTTCACCGGCGAGGCCGCCCATTCGAGCCGCGCGCCGACCGTCGTCAACGCCGTGGCCTATGCCGCCCGGTTCGTGTCCGCCGTGACGGAGGAAGCGGCGGGCTTCGCGACGGCGGGGCCGTTTCAGGACGGGTTCGACGTGCCCCACACGACCGTGCATGTCGGGGTGATGAACGGCGGCACGCAGGTCAATATCGTGCCCGACCTTTGCGTCGTCGACATGGAGATCCGCTACCTTCCGGGAGAGGATGCGGACGCGCTGGCCGAGCGGTTCGTCTTCGGGCCGGCAAGCAGGCTGAACGAGGAGATGGCGGCGCGCGGCGCCGGGTGCGGCGTGACGGTGGCCGACGTCTATTCCTATCCGGCCTTCCGCATGCCGGCGGACGACCCGGCCGTTCTGCTGGCGAAGCGCTGCGGCGGCAAGAACGCCGACGTGAAGCTCTCGTTCGGGACGGAAGCGGGCTGTTTCACCCAGGCGATGAACATACCCGTGATCGTCTGCGGCCCCGGCGATATCGCGCAGGCTCACAAGCCGGACGAGTTCGTCACCGTGGAGCAGCTCGCCAGATCACGGCAGTACATCCTCTCCTGCGTCGGAGCGATATGCCGCTGAAGAACGGGCTTCAGCCGCACTCCTGTTCCGCTATCCCGGCGGAATAGCCGCCGTCTATCGGATATACCGATCCCGTGCAGAAGCTGCTTGCGGGCCCCAGCAGAAAACATGCCAGCTCCGCCACCTCCGCGGGCAGGCCGGTCCGCTTCATCGGGATGCGCCCGATCTTGCGTCGATGCGCTCTTTCGCTCTCGTCGTCCTTCAGGGCGGCGCGCACGCCTTCGGTGTCGACCAGCCCGACGCGGATCGCGTTCACCCTGACGCCCTGCGCCGCGAGCTCGATCGCCTGAACCCTCGTGAGTTGCTCGAGGGCGGCCTTGGACGACGCGTAGGCGGCGAGGCCGGCGCGCGCGATCCTGGCGGCGGTGGAGGAGATGTGGACGATGCTGGCCGGCGCGCGTGGCGACGATCGCTGCGCGACGAGCTGCGTGATCAGCATGGGCGCGCGGAGGTTGATCGCGAAAAGCCGGTCCCAGGACGGGATGTCCTGTGCCATGACGCCTGAAACGCCGACGATGGCGGCGCAGTTGACCGCGCCGGCGAGCCTGGCCGCGTGGAAATCGTCGACGGCCGATCCGAGCTTCCGGTACGTATCCGGGTCCGCGAGATCGAGCTCGACAGGCACGATGCGTTCCCGGGCGAGGGACGATCGGCACAAGCGCTCCAGCCCGTCCCCGGACGCGTCCACGGCGAGCACGGCCGCGCCGCGATCGACAAGCGCGGTCGCGACCGCCTTGCCGATGCCGGACGCCGCGCCCGTGACGATGAAGGCCGACCCCGCGAACTGTTCCGCGATCATGCCGGTGCCCCCGTCAGCCAAGATTCGCCGTTCCGTCGAAGACCTCGCCGGCGTCGAACCCGCGACGAAGCGCGAGGTATTCCTCCTTCGTCAGCTTCGGCTGCGCGCCGCGCAGGACGGACCGGCCCTCGGCGGCGCCGTCATACAAAAGGTCGATCGCAAGCATCGCCATCGATTTCGCGGGGTTGACCGCGGCGAGCACATGGTCGCGCACGTAATAGTCGCGGCTGTGCGGCGCGCCCACCGTGCCGCCGCTGCGCGGATGCACGACCGGCATCAGCATGCTCAGGTCCCCGACATCGGTGGAACCCGTCTGGTGGCGGGCCACGCCCATGCGCGCGCTGCCGACGACCTGCGCGCAGTTCTGATATTGCAGCTCGATCAGGCGCTTGTCGGGGTTGTTGGGCATGTAGCCGGAGACGGTCTCGATCTCGACGGCTGCGCCGATCGCCAGCGCGCCCGCCCTCATGCAGCGATCGACGAGTTGGCTCGCCTCGCGCATCGCCTCGACCGTGCGCGCGCGCACCATCGTCTCGATCCGCACATCCGAAGGCACCGAGCTGGTGCCGTCGCCGCCCTTGGTGATGACGGGGCTGATGCGGACGAGATCGCTCTCCGCGAAGCGTTCGCGCTGGGCGTCGATGGCCGAGATCGACAGGAGCGCCGCTTTCAGGGCGTTGACGCCCTTGTGGGCGAAGCTGCCCGCGTGAGCGGCGACGCCCCTGAACCGGATGCGCTTGACGAGCGCTCCGTTGTGCGTGTCGCCGACGCTCGCATGGCTGTCGTCCAGCCCGTGCGGCGTGTGCGTGATGGTGACCATGTCGATGTCGTCGAACGCGCCGATGCGGACGAGTTCCGGCTTGCCGATGACGAATTCCAGCGCGCCGGCCTTGCGCAGTTCCAGGCGCTCCTCGATCTGGATGCATTCCTCCGCCGGCACGGCGAACAGCACGACGTCGCCGTCGAGATGCTCCATGACCGTCTGCAAGCCGATGCCCGCGCCGATCATCGACGCGATCTGGGCGTTGTGGCCGCAGCCATGCGCGGCGCCCGTCGCCGGGTTTGCCACCGGGCTGTCGGGCGTGAGGATCGCATCGAGCTCGCCGAGGATCCCGACGGTCGGCCCGTCGGAGCCGCCGCGCATCCTGGCCTTGACGCCGGTGCGCGCCAGACCGCTTTCGAAGGCGAGGCCCATGTCGCGGAACTTCTCCTGCACGATCCTCGACGTGCGCTCCTCGAAGAAGCCGGTTTCGGGGTCTGCGAGGATGCCGGAACTGAGCGCCACGATCTCGTCCGCCCGCCTGTCTATCTCGGCGCAGACCCGCTGCTTGAGTTCTTCCTTCGAGAGAGCCATCGCGTCATGCCTCATGCGTTCGTCAGCTGAAGAAGCGGCGGCCGAGGTCGCCGGTGCGCGCACCGCCCGCGCCGCCCTTTTCAGAAATGGACCCTGCCAGACGGCCGCAGACGGCCCTGCCCGCCTTCATGACGAGCCCGAGCCTTTCGCGCCGGCGCAGGATGCCGACATCGTCGAACGGGTTGCCGTCGACGACGAGAATGTCGGCCTGCATGCCCTTCCTCAACGTGCCGGTGCGGTCGGCGATGTTGATGCAGCGCGCCGCATCCCCGGTTCCGGAGACCAGCGCCTGATGCGGCGTCAGGCCGGCCTCGACCAGCATCTGCAGCTCGAGCGCGAAGTCGAGGCCGTAGCCGCCCGCGTCCGAGCCCATCGCGATCGGCGCGCCGGCCTTCAGCACCATCTTCACGCTTTCGCGGTGCTGGGCCTCCACCTGCCGCGCGCGTTCCTTTTTCCAGTCGGGGCCGTTTTCCGCATGCAGCCTGTAGGCGGCGAGGGTGGGGATATACCAGATGCCCTTCTCCGCAAGCATGTCGGCGAGGCGCGGCGTCAGCTCCGCGCCGTGCTCCAGCGTGTCGACGCCGGCTTCGATGGCGACGCCGACGCCCGGCCCGGAGACCGCGTGGCAGGCGATCGGCAGGTCGAGCGCGTGCGCCTCGTCGACGGCCGCCTCCACCTCCGCGCGGTTGAAAGCCGGCTTCCAGGGCGGGCACTTGGCGGAGCTCACCGCGCCGGTCGAGCCGATCTTGATCACGTCGGCGCCGGCCCGGGCGCATTCGCGCACGCGCTGGCGGACCTCGTCGGGGCCGTCGCAGACCGGATAGGGCGTGCCCGGAAACGGCGGCGACTTGATGCCGTGCCTGGTGGTGCGGTCCAGGACGCTGCTGGTCGGCGTCAGGAACGTGATGCTCGTCTGTATCTCCGGCCCCGAAACGAGGCCCTGGGCGACCGCGTCGCGAAAGCCGGCGTCCAGTCCGCCGAGATCGCGGGCGGCCGTGCACCCGCCGCGCAGCACGTAGTCCATGTTGAAGACCGTCTCGGACGCGAGATAGGCGAGGCTGCTGCCCTGATGCCCGATCAGGTCCATTCCCCACATCGCGAAATGGATATGGGTGTCGATGAGGCCGGGCATGACGGTCGACCCGGCGACGCGCGCCGGAAGCCGGCGTCTTCTTCGTCGCCGTCGGCGAGGACGGCGCGCCGCACGGCGTCACCGCCGATATCTTCCTTGCGCTGGGCGGGACGCTCGGCCTCGCCGTCGACTTCGGCGTCTTTCCCAATTCGGGGGAATGCACCGACGCGCTGGCGCGCGGCGAGATCGACGTCGCCTTCATGCCGGTGGACGACATACGCCGCGCCAAGGTCGCGTTCGGCCCGGCCTATTACCTGCTGCGCAGCACGTTCCTGATCGCGGGCAGCGCGGCGAGCCGCACCATCGCCGAGTACCGGGCGCGCGGAATGGCCTTCGTCGGCATCGCCGGCACCACGACGCTGCGCGCCGCGATCCGCACCTTCGGCGGCGAACGCGCCAGCGAGGCGCGCGACGTCGACGAGGCCGTCGCCCGGTTCGGTCACGGCGCGGTGGACGCGATCGCGCTTTCGGAGGACTATCTGCGCGCCGTTCAGCCGCGGTTCCCCGGCTCCGTCGTCATGGAGGACGCGTTCCAGGAGACCAGCATCTCCATCGCCGTCCCGAAGGACAGGCCGCAGGCGTCGGCGCTTGTCGCGGAGTTCCTGGAGAACGCGAAAGCCGCGGCGGCGATAAGGCGCATCTTCGACGCGCGCGGCCTCGCCGGGGAGCCGGTCGCGCCGCAGGGCGTGTGAACACGACGACAGGGAAGGGCAAGACGATGACCGTGACACTGGCGCAGGCGCAGACGATCTGCACGCAGTCCCTGGCGAAAGGCCGCGAACTCGGGCTGGCGCCGCTGACCGTCGTCGTCCTCGATGCCGGCGGCGTCACCGTCTGCATGATGCGCGAGGACGGCTCCTCGCTCCTGCGGCCGCAGATCGCGACCGGCAAGGCGTGGGGCACGCTCGGCATGGGCTTCGGCGGACGCGAGCTCGCCCGCCGCGCCGAGGCCCTGCCGCACTTCTTCAACGCGCTGTCCGACATGTCGCAGGGCCGCATGGTGCCCGTGCCGGGCGGCGTGCTCGTGCGCGACGCGGCGGGCGGCATCGTCGGCGCGGTGGGCATCAGCGGCGACACCTCGCCGAACGACGAGATCTGCGCCCTCCACGGCATCGAGGCGGCCGGATTGCAGGGCGACACCGGCGATCCGGCGCAATAGCGTTCCGCGCCGCACCGCCTTCGATCGAAAGGCTTGACGGCGCGGCGGCCGGCGCTCTAGAGATGATCCATTCCGAGGGGAGCGCCGAACGGCGCTGAGACGGCGGTGAGCCGGACCCTTGAACCTGATCCGGATCATGCCGGCGTAGGAACGGAACAAGGGCCAAGGCCGATTTCCTCTTCTTCGCTCAACCGGATCTCCGTGATGAAAGTCGGGAGATCGCCCATGCTTCTTCTATCCCTGCCCGAGCCACCCGCTTCCCGCCGGTAGGAGAAAAGCGATGCGCGCCTTGTCGGGGGCGGTGCGGACGATGCTGACGCTGGTCGCGGCGTGGCAGGCCATCGTGTGGCTGGTCGCGCCGCCGCGCTACATCCTGCCCGCGCCCCTCGACGTCATCGCGGTTTTCCCGCGCCAGTGGCGCCACCTCCTCGACCACACGCTGGTGACGACGGGCGAGATCGCCGCCGGCTTCGCGGCGGGGACGCTGCTCGGCATCGCGACCGCGCTCGCCGTCGCGGCGCTGCCGCGGTTCGGCCGCATGGTCTGGCCGCTGGTGCTGGTATTGCAGGCCTTTCCCGTCTTCGTCCTCGCGCCCGTCCTCGTCCTGTGGTTCGGCTTCGGCATGGCCTCGAAGGTGGTGATGACGACGCTCATCATCTTCTTTCCGGTCGCCTCGGCCTTCGCCGACGGCCTGCGCCGCATCGACCCCGAGATCCTCGACGCGACGGCGCTGACATCGGCGAGCCGCTGGCAGGCGCTCGTCCACGTGCGCGCGCCGCTGGCGCTGCCGGCGCTGATCTCCGGCCTGCGCGTCGCCGCGCCGCTGGCGCCGCTCGGCGCGGTGGTCGGCGAATGGGTCGGCGCCTCGGCGGGGCTCGGCTTCGTCATGATCCAGGCCAATGCCCGCATGCAGACCGACACGGTGTTCGCGGCGATGGCGATCCTCGCCGTGCTGACGCTCGCCCTGCGCCGGGCGGTCGACGCGCTGGCGCCGCGCCTCACGCCCTGGGCGCAGGAACGATGATCCCCCTTCACCAACCCGACAAAAGGAAACCGAAGATGATACGCAAGACGGCCCTCGCCCTTCTCCTCGGCCTCGCCATGGGCGGCGCGGCGCAAGCCGCCGACAGGCTCACCGTCCTGCTCGAATGGTTCGTCAATCCCGACCACGCGCCGCTGGTGGTGGCGCGCGAGCTCGGCCTGTTCGAGAAGGCCGGGCTCGAGGTCGAGCTGCTGCCGCCGTCCGACCCGTCGATCGTGCCGCGCGCCGTCGCCTCCGGCCAGGCCGATATCGGCATCCACTACCAGCCGAACCTTTATCTCGACCACGCGGCCGGCGTGCCGCTCGTCCGGTTCGGCACGCTGGTCGAGACGCCGCTCAACACGCTGACCGTCCTCGCCGACGGCCCGATCAAGGAGATCGGCGACCTCGCCGGCAAGCGCATCGGCTTCTCCGTCTCTGGCTTCGAGGACGCGATGCTCGGGCAGATGCTGGAAACGGCCGGCGTCGACCCGAAGAGCGTCGAGCTGGTCAACGTCAATTTCGCGCTGACCGCCTCGCTGATCTCCGGGCAGGTCGACGCCACCATCGGCGGCTTCCGCAATTTCGAGCTGACCCAGATCCGGCTCGAAGGCCATGAAGGCCGCGCCTTCTTTCCCGAGGAGAACGGCGTTCCGGCCTATGACGAGCTGATCTTCGTCACCCGGCCCGACCTCGCCGGCGACGCGCGCCTCAAGCGCTTCCTCGAGGCGGTCGAGCAGGGCGCGGTGCACCTGACCAACCATCCGCAGGAGAGCTGGGCGCTGTTCGTGCGCGCCTATCCCGACCTCGACAACGCGCTCAACCGTCAGGCCTGGACCGACACGCTGCCGCGCTTCGCCAAGCGGCCCTTCGCCCTCGACCGCGCCCGCTACGCCCGCTTCGGCGCCTTCATGGCCGGGCGCGGGCTGATCGGCAAGGCGCCGGCTGTCGAGGACATCGCCGTCGAGCTGGAGTGAATATCCACAGGGCCGCGCGCCGATCGCTAAGATTTTCCTCGACCGCCTAACCTGACGTTGAGGAAGATCGCCTATCCCTAGGGCATGGGTTTCGGTGCGGCGGATCGGGGGCGAGCGCAGGGCGGCATATCACGTGACTTTCATCCTCATCGCCTCGGCCATCGCCATCGCCATCATGGCGATCATCTTCCTTTGCCTGCGCGCGTCGCGGGTGGCGGGCCTGTCGAGCTTCGCCGCCTCGGCCATGCTGGGCTCGTTCGCCATCGGGCTCGGCGCCGCCGGAAAGCTGGTCCTGCCGCCCAACCTGATCGGCCTGCCGGAATCGCCGCTGGTCATTCTCGCCTGCCTGCTTTTGCTGTCGAGCTTCCGGCAGTTCCTGTCGATGCCGGCGCTGCGCCCGCTCACCATCGCGGCCGTCGTCGCGGCGTTCACCGTTTTCCACGTCGCCTTCGCACTTATCCAGGGCGGCGTCACCAGCGTCATCGGCGCCGGGACGGCCTCCGTCATCTTCGCCGCCATCGCCCGCACGATCTGGCGCGGCCGGGGAAACGCCGACGCGCCGGCCGCGTTCGTCGTGTTCGCGATCGTCTCGGCCTCCACGGTCTCGGCCTTCTTCCTGGCGAGGTTCGTGACGATCGCGTCGGGCATCGACGGCTCGAGCTACTTCGCCGACCCGACGGCGTGGAACCTCGCCGTCTCGTCCATCCGCATCCTCGTGTTCCCGCTGGTCTACCTGTCGGCGATCCTGCTCGTTCAGGGACGGACCGTCGCGAGGCTGGAGCGGGCGCTGGCCTATGACGACCTGACCGGCGCGCTGTCGCGGCGCGCGTTCATCGACGCCTGCTCGCGCCATTTCGCGCAGGGCCGCGACGGCGGCGCGGGGACGCTGCTGTTCCTCGACCTCGACCATTTCAAGCAGCTCAACGACCGCCACGGCCACGCCGTCGGCGACAAGGCGCTCCGGCATTTCGTCGAGGTCGCCTCGACAGTCCTGCCGCCGCGGGCCAGCCTCGGCCGGCTCGGCGGCGAGGAGTTCGCCGTCCTGCTGCCGGCGAGCGCAAACGCAGCCGCGGCCACCGTGGCGGAGACGATCATGCAGGCGGTCAGGGACAACCCGCTCGATACCGGCCGGGCGCTCGCCCCGATGACGGTCAGCATAGGCAGCGCCGCCGCGCATCCGGGCATGGCGATGGACGATGTCCTCAAGCGCGCCGACGACGCGCTCTACCGGGCCAAGGCGAGCGGCCGCGACCGCCTTTGCCACGCCGACGAGGTACATTCCGTCGCCGGCCCCCGCACCGGAAGAGCCGCCAGCGCCGGGCGCGGGCGGATAAAGACGCCCCCGCCGCTGGTGCCTGCTGCCGTAGCCGGGCCCGCCGGCCGTCAGCCGTTGCCGAGCAGCGATGCCCGGCCGACGCGCGAGAAGGCGGGGTCGTTCTCCAGCCCGCCGAGCCAGCCGGTGCCGAGCTTTGGCACAGAGGCGAGCAGCAGGCGCGTATAGCCTCGGTCCGGCCCCCGAGCGTGTCGAGGAGGACATTGCAAGGGCACAAGTTCGCCGCCACGACGACGAGGAAACGCTCAAGGCCATCGAGACCAGGCTGGCCGCCGCAGACAAGCAACTCGAAGACGCGATAGACGCGATCCTGGCCGCCTGAGCCTGCCTTTCCCGCCTTGCCGCAAGGCGCCGTCAGGCTTGCCGCGCGACCGTCCCGCTCTCCGCATGATCCTTGCGGAGGGCGTCGAGAATGTCGTCGACGGGCAGGACGTCGGCAAACTGACGGTCCATGTCGAACAGGCTGATGGCGTGGGAGATGGGTATCCGGTCGAACACCGCATCCTCGGCGACGATGGTCCTGAAATTGTAGGACGCGCTGTCGAACACGGTCGCCCTGACGCAATTCGACGTCGCGCCGCCGATGATGATCACCGTGTCGATGGCCCGATCGATCAGGTAGCCGAGCAGAGGCGTGCCGTGGAAGCCGGAAGGCTTCTTCTTGACGAAGACGATGTCGCGCGCGGACGGCCGGAAGCTTTCGGCCAGCTCGGCGCCTTCCGTGCCTGCCAGGCACCATTTGTCGGAGCGGAGCAGGTCGCGCTTGCGGCCGTAGACCCCGATGTCGGCGCCGTTCGGATCGACCTCGAACAGCGTGAAGAACACCGGAATGCCCATCTGCTGGGCCGACCTGACGAGATGGGCGCCGCGCTCCAGATTCGCGCGGCCGAAGGCGCCGCAGCTGGAAGGCCACAATTCGTCCGCGCCCTCTTCGCCGACCATGTATTTCTGGCAGTCGATCGCGACGATGCACGGCTTCTTCCCGAGCCCGATGCGGCGCGAGAACCTTGCCTTGGCAATGACGCCGCGCACCTCGTCGTCCAGATACCGGTCCCAGGGCCTCATCGTCCGGACTCCGCGCCCTGCCGCTTGCCGGCCTTCAGCTCGTCGAGAATCTCGGCGCGGTGCTGGTCGACCCGCGGCCCGCCCCAGCGAATCCTGCCCGGCGTCCGCGACATGCGGGGAAACACGTTCTGCATCGCCATGAGTCCCAGATCCTCGTCATCGATATGCGTGACCGTCTGCCTCGCGATGAACTGCGGGTCGCTCATCGCCTGCTCGATATCGTAGATTGGGGCGATGGCGGCATTGGCCTTCTCGAACGCGCTGATCACCTCGGCGAGGCTGCGTTCGCCGATCCATCCGCCGATCACCTCGTCGATCTCGTCGACCGCGGCCAGCCGCCCCTCGGTCGTCGCGAAGCGCGGGTCGGCCGCCCATTCGCTGCCGCCGGTCAATGTCAGGACACGCTGGACGATGGAAGGCGCCGCGGCCGACAGAGCGACCCAGCGTCCCTCGCGCGTGCGATAGGCGTTGCGCGGCGCGTTGTTCACGGAGCGGTTGCCCGTGCGGTTCTGGATGATGCCGAGCTGGTCGAAAACGGTGGCCTGAGCGCCCAGTAGCGAGAACAGCGGCTCGTAGATCGCGAGGTCGATATACTGCCCGAGGCCCGAGCCTTTGGCGTCCCGCTCGTAGAGCGCGAACATCACGGCGAACGTGCCCCAGTAGGCGGCGACGCCGTCGGCCAGGCCGAACGGCGGCAGGGTGGGGGCGCCGTCCGGCTCTCCGGTCACATGCGCGAAACCGCTCATGGCCTCGGCGAGCGTGCCGAATCCGGCCCGGCGGGCATAGGGGCCGGTCTGGCCGAAGCCCGTGACCCGCAGCATGACCAGCTTCGGATTGATCGCCTGGAGGTCCTCCCAGCCCAGTCCCCAGCTTTCGAGCGTTCCGGTGCGGAAGTTCTCGACCAGGACGTCGGCCTCCGAGATCAGCGCCTTGAAGATTTCCTTGTCTTCCGGCTCCTTCAGATTCAGCGCGATCGTCCTCTTGTTGCGCGAGACGACCTTCCACCACAGGCCGTGGCCGTCCTTCTCGTAGCCCATCCGGCGAAGCGGGTCTCCGGTCGGGTGCTCGATCTTGATGACGTCCGCGCCGAAATCTCCCAGCATCGAGGCGCACAGGGGGCCGGCGAACAACGTCGCGCAGTCGACGACCTTCAGGCCCGACAGCGGGCCCGGCAGTGGGTCCGGCAGTGGGTCCGCATGGGCGGATACATGGTCAGTCCGGGTCGTCTTCATTCAATCACATGCCTTCTGAATGCGCATAGGCCGTGGCCATCCTCAATTGGCGGCGGGCCTGCTCGATAAAGGGGAAGTCGATCATCCGCCCGTCCAACATGAAGGCGCCGATGCCGGCCCTTGCCTCGGCTGCCTCGACAATCGCGCGCGCCGCGGCGAGCTCCTCGTCGGTGGGCAGGAAGGCCCGATTGGCCGCCGCTATCTGGCGGGGATGAATGCAGCTCTTGCCGGAAAAGCCCAGCGCGCGGGCCGCCTCGGCCTCGGCGACGAAGCCGGCTTCGTCGGCCACGTTCACGAACGCCCCGTCGAAGCAGGGGATCGAGGCCTCGGCCGCGGCGAGCCGGACGGCGATGCGCACATGCCGGACAAGCTCCGGCATGTGCCTGGCGCCCAGCGTTATGAACAGGTCGCCGAAACCGATCTGGAGACCCATGACGCCGTCGACGGCGGCGATGGCCGCCGCATTGCGCAGGCCCGCGGGGCTCTCGATGTTGGCGAGCACCCGATGCGGCTGACCGTCCTCGCGGCGCGGCGCCCGGGCCAGCGCCGCCTTGAGCTGTTCGGCCGAATCGATCTTCGGCAGGTTGAGAATGATGTTCGGCAGCGGGGCCAGGGCGTGCAGGTCCGCCGCGAAATGAGGGCTATCCAGGCCGTTGATGCGCACGACAAGCGCCTTGCCGCCATCCCCCGGCTGCTGTGCGAGGAGCCGGGCGACGCTGGCCCGGGCCGCTTCTTTCCGCTCCTCGACGACGGAGTCCTCAAGATCGAACGATACCGCATCGGCGTCCGACGCCAACGCCTTCGAGAACAGTTCCGGGCGCGAGCCGGGAACGAAAAGCTTGCTTCGCATGGCACTCTCAAATTTTTCGATACAAAATACAAAACAGCGTCTGAGTGTCAACAGCGCAAGGGGCTGAATTTAGCGGTACGCCGTGCTTTATCGCCGGGCAACATGCGTAAGGCGGCGATTTTTAGAAGGAAAATTATCAATATTTTTCAATCATATAGGCATATGAAATTAATCGCATCCGCAATATGCCCCTTGTGCGTTCGTCCGTTCGATCCGATCAATGGCGCTTGACAAGCGTCCTTCACTCGGCAAAATTTTGTCGATTAAATCGTAAACACTGCAATGGGAGACATACGCATGATGAAGGTTATCCGCGCCGGTGCGCTGGCGGTTGCCGGCCTCGCCGTCGTCGCATGGGCGGCGCCGGCCCAGGCCCAGAAGGTCGTCCGCGTCGCCTACGTCACATCGGAAATCTCGCCGCAGGCGCAGCAGTCGCAGCTCTTCGTCAAGGCGATCGAGGAAGCGCTGCCGGGCCAGTTCGAGTTCCGCTTCTTTCCGTTCGGTCAGCTCGGGAACGAGCAGACGACGCTGGAGCTGCTCCAGCTCGGCTCCCTCGAGCTCGCCAACATCGTCACGCCGGTCGTCGAGGCGCATCCGAAGCTCGGCGTGTTCGACCTGCCCTGGCTGTTCTCCGACCGCGCGCACGTCCAGAAGGTGATCGACGGGGATTTCCGCGACGAGATCATCGAGACCGCCGAGGCCGCCACCCAGGTCAAGGTGCTGGGCGTCTATGAGAACGGCTTCCGCCACGTCCTGTCTCCGGTCGAGATCAGGGAGCCGGCGGATATGAAGGGGCTGAAGATCCGGCTGCCCGGCGGGCAGCTGCGTCAGGACGTGTTCCGCATGCTCGGCGCCAACCCGACCCCGATCAACTGGACGGAAGTCTACACCGCGCTGGAGACGGGCGTCGTCGACGGGGCCGAGGCCGCGATCTACGGCTTCTACGAGGCCAAGCTCTATCAGGTCGCGAACAAGCTTTCGCTGACCTCTCACAACTACGCCCCTAGCTTCCTCGTCGCCTCGAACGCGTTCTGGAGCCAGCTGACCGAGGAGCAGCAGCGCGTCTTCATCGAGGTCGGGCAGTCGATCACGCAGGCGACGTTCGAGGCCGCCGAGGCGGAAGAGAACAAGGCCCTTGAGGAAATGCGCGTCTCGGCCCAGGTGAACGAGGTCGACTTCGCCAAGTTCCAGGAAGCGGCAGCCCCGGCCTACGACAAATATATCGGCCAGTTCGGCACCGACTGGATCGATACGATCAGGGCCGGCCTGGAATGAACCGGGCGATTCATTTCGTCGACACCATCGTTGACGCCGTGCTGGCCGCCATCCTGGCCGGCACGGTGGTCATCCTGACTGCCGCGGTGTGGTACCGCTACGTCCTGAACAGCTCCCTCGGCTGGACCGACGAGGTGGGAAGCTATCTGCTGGTGTGGATCACCTTCCTCGGCGGGTATCCCTGCTTCCGCAAGGGGCTGCATCTCGACTTCCCGATGATTGTGGGGATGCTGAACCCGACCGCCCAGCACTGGCTGGGACGCGCGGTGGCCGCGCTCCTCGCGGTTTTCTGTGCCTTCGTCGCCTGGCAGTCCTGGAAGGTGACCAGCATGATCGGCGGCGCCCGCATCAGCTCGCTGGACATTCCGCGCGGCCTCTTCCTGGCCTCAATGCCGATCTCCTTCGCCTTGATGTCTCTTGCGCTGGCCCTCAATGCGCTGCGTGGAAAAGAGCCCGGAACCTCCTCATGACAGCCACTCTCCTCGTCCTGTCCATGTTCGCGCTGATCGCGATCGGCATGCCCGTGGCCTTTGCCATGATGGTCTCGGCGGCCGGCTTCATGGCCATGACCGGCATCGCGATGCCGACGCTTCCGATCACCATGTTCGGCGGTTCCGCCAGCTTCGTCATCCTGGCCGTTCCTCTCTTCATCCTCATGGGCGAGGTGATGAGCACGACCTCGATCGCGGAACGGCTGATCGACCTCGCCCGCGCGACAGTCGGCTGGATGCGCGGCGGGCTGGCGCATGTGAATGTCGTCTCGTCCATGCTGATGGCGGAAATGAGCGGCTCGGCCGTCGCGGATGCGGCCGTCACCAGCAAGGTGTTCGTGCCGCAGATGACGCGCGCGGGCTATCCGCTGCCCTTTTCCGCCTCGGTCACCGCCTCCGCGGCGATCATCGGCATCATCATTCCGCCTTCCATCCCCATGGTCCTGTTCGGCGCCGTCACCAACACTTCCATTCGGGACCTGTTCCTGGCGGGGTTCGCGCCCGGCATCGCGCTCGGCCTCGTGTTCATCGTCACCAACCATTATTTCGCGGTGAAGGAGGATCATCCGCGGGATCTGGCCTTTTCGCGCGCCCTGCTCAAGACCGCGTTCCGGCGCGCGTTCGTGCCGTTGCTGATCCCGGTCGTCGTCATCGGCGGGCTGATCGGCGGCATATTCACCCCGACCGAGGCGGCCGCCATCGGCGTGGTCGTCGCGCTGCTGTTCGGTTTCTTCATGCGCGAGATGACGCTGAGGAAGCTCTATCCGCTGCTCGTCGCCACCACGCACCAGACCGGGGCGGTCCTGCTCATCGTCGCCGCGTCGGCGATACTGGGACAGGTCCTCGCCAACGAGCTGATCCCGCAGAAGCTGGCGGCCCTGCTGGGCGAAGCGGCCAGCTCGCAAGCCATGCTGCTCCTGCTCATAAACGTGCTGCTCCTGATCTGCGGCATGTTCCTGCAGGCGCCTGCGGCGATCATCGTCATCATCCCGATCCTGATGCCGATCGTGACCACGTTCGGGATCGACCCGGTGCATTTCGGCATCGTCACCTGCGTCAACCTGGCGATCGGCCAGCAGACGCCGCCGGTGGCGACCGTGCTGATGGCTGTGTGCAGCATCACAAAGACGAAGATGCGCGATACCGTGCCCTATATGATCTGGTATCTGGTGGCCATGTTCGTGGTGCTGGTCGTCGTCACCTACGTGCCGCTGTTCGCGCCCGGACTGATCCCCGGACTGTAAGGACCCGGTATGAAGAGCTACGCCATCGCCCGGCCGGACGCGGCCGAAAGGGAAGAGCTTCTCGAAGCTCTTCCCCGCATCGCCGACCTTTCCGAAGCGCTCGGGGAGCTGGTATGCGTCGCATGGACGACGATGTGGAAATCCTCCACGCACACGCGGCTCGCCGAGGCGCCGTTCTGTCTCGGATCGACCTATCCGCTGGTCAAGCATGTCGGCGAGGTCGCGGAGGCCGGTCTCGTCCTTGCCGCCCGGGCGGAGGCGATGTGGGGCATGAAGGTGGACATGGACCGGCTTCTGGCCATCCTGCTTCTCCACGACATCGACAAGCTGCTGCTTTACACCCGCACGGGCACTGAGATCGTCGCGTCGGAGGTTCATGGCCGGATCCAGCACGGCGTCCTCGGGGCGCTTCTCCTGGCCGAGCTCGGCGCGGACGAGGCCATCGTGGCCGCCGTGTCGACGCATGCGGCGAACGCGCCTTTCAGGGGCGTCCATCCCGAAGAATTCATCCTGCACTATGCGGACATGTTCTGCGCGGATTATGCGCTGTTCACCAGCGATCTGCCGCCGTTCTTCGCAAAAGGACGTTGAGCCGCGTCCGCAAGACATCCTTTTCTGCCTTTTGCCGGGTTCTCGACTCCGGTGCTATACGATAAGTGCTTCGGCAGACTGGACCCCGTGCAGGCAAAAAGGTTGATGGATGACCCTGCCAACGACCCTTCCGTACCACATGATGGAGCAGATACGCGAACTCATCGTGGACGGCACCTACAAGCCGGGTGAAAGACTGGGAGAGCAGGAGCTCGAGGCGCGGTTCTCGTCGTCCCGCAGCCCTATCCGCGAGGCGCTCCGGCTGCTCGAAATGCAAGGTCTGGTCGTCCACCTTCCGCGGCGCGGCTTTCGCGTGAGGGAGATGACCCCGCGCGAGATTCACGACCTTTACGAGCTGCGGGCCGAGCTCGAGGCCATGTCGGTGAGGCACCTGCGTTCGGTCGGCGACCTGTCCGCCGTGGTGGCCCGCCTCAAGCAATCCAACGAGGCCATGCGCGAGGCGATCGAGAACAACGACGCCTGGTCGCATCTCAACCAGAACATCGCGTTCCACATGGCGATCCTGGATTGCTCGGGCAACCTGCCGCTCAAGTCCACGCTTCTGCACCTGAACACCATAGCGATGCCGCTCAGGCACAACGCGCTTCGCGGCCGCGTGTCGAACAATCTGACCCTGCGGTTTCACGAGCAGATAACGGAAGAGCTGGAAGCGGGACAGATCGATGCGGCGGCTCAAACGATGCACGAGCATGTCATGGTGAGCCTGCCGACGGTCCTGCGGCACTACAAGGAACAGCTCGTGGAAAGAACGATGGCCGACTGAGGAAGGCCTCGTCGAGATGCAGCGGCACATGATCGGGCAGCCCGGCGGCCGGCCGGGCGATCTCCCGTTCCTCCATCACCGCGCCGGCGGGGCGAGGAAGGTCCCGATGGCGGCGGCGAGGACCTCGGCGCCGAGGACGAGGTCCTCGCGGCGCGTGTCCTCGTCGAAGCAGTGGCTGCGGCCGCCGATGGAGGGCAGGAACAGCATCGCCATCGGCATGCGCGTCGAGGCGTTGGCCGCGTCGTGCAGCGCGCCCGAGGGCATGCGCCTCCATGCGCCGGGGGCCAGCTGCTCTGCCGCGCCGGCGAGGGCCTCGACCAGCGCCGGATCGCTGCGCGTGGCGGCGATCTGCGAGTAGTCGGACTTGCTCCACGACAGGCCGCGGTCGCGCGCGACCTCCCCGGCGGTCGCGTCGATCACGTCGCGCATCCGGTCGAGGAGCGCGTCGTCGCCGTCGCGCCATTGCAGCCAGAAATCGGCGCGGCCGGGCACGATCGAGGTGGCGTTGGGGTGCAGCGCCACCTGGCCGATAGTCCACACCGTCGCCGGCCCGATCATGCCGGCGAAGCGCCGCCCGATCTCGGCCGTGAACGCGACCAGCGCCTGGAAGGCGTCGCGGCGCATCGCCATCGGCGTGGTGCCGGCGTGATTCTGCTCGCCGACGAAGCTCATGCGCTGGCTGCGGATGCCGACGATGCTCTCGACCACGCCGATGCGCTCGCCGGCGATGTCGAGCACCGGCCCCTGCTCGATATGGATCTCGAGAAAGCCGCTGAACCGGTCGGGCGAGACCGCAGAGGCCGGCGGCAACCCGTCCCGGTTTCGCCGCGCCTCGGCAAGGGTGACACCGGCGCTGTCGGCGAGGGCGTCGGCGGTCTCCGGCGCCAGCCGGCCGGTCCACACCCGGCTGCCGGTCAACGGCGTGAAGCGGCCTTCCTCGTCCTGGAACGACACGCAGGCGATGCGCGGCCCGCCGGCCTCAAGGCTGGCGCGCGCGATCTCGAGGCCGGCGACGACGCCGTAGACGCCGTCGAGCCAGCCGCCTTCCGGCTGCGTGTCGGAATGCGAGCCGACGAGGAAGCACGGGCCGTCGCCGGGCGGGAGGCCGAAGACGTTGCCGATCTCGTCGACATGGACCTCGAGGCCGGCGGCCTCCATCCGCTCGACCAGCCAGCCGCGCGAGCGGATGTCGACCTCGCTGAAGGCCGGGCGCACGACGCCGGTGCCGCAGGCCCCGAAGCCGCGCATCGTGTCGAGGTCGTTCATCATGCGTTCGGTGTGGATGGGGATCCTGCGCTGGTCGTTCTTCATCGGGCATATCCTCGGCCGGCCGGAGGGAGGATGGAGCGGGCAGAGTGGTTCCGGGGCAGGGCCGTCGCCGGTGGAAAAGATGCCGAAAATCGCAAGTGTCGTCCTCCCGCCCCGTCCCGCCGGAGCGCCTTTCCGGTGCCGGCGCGGCCATTCATGGCCCAGAAGGCCCGCCGCGTCGACGCCCGCTGCGTCCTGCGCGACGATAGGGCCGGCCCGGTTGCGGAAGAAGGATGAAGATGCTTAGCTCACTTGCAATTTCCCGCAAGTGAGCGCCGCCATGAGCCGTTTCGCCGTCTCGAATTTCGACATCAAGCAATTGCGGACGTTCCTCGCCGTGGTCGAATATGGCGGCGTCTCGGCCGCCGCCTACCGCACCGGGTCGAGCCTTTCGAGCGTCAGCCGCGATCTTTCCGCGCTGGAGACGCGGCTGGGGATCGAGCTGTGCCGGCGCGGCCGCTCGGGCTTTGCGCTGACGCCGCAGGGCGAGGACGTCCACAGCGCCGCGACGCAGCTCCTGTCGGACCTGCATTCCTTCGAGCAGCGCATCCAGAGTACGCGCCAGACGCTCGGCGGCACGTTCAGCCTCGGCGTCATCGACAACGTGATCACCAATCCGCAGGCCGGCGTCGTCGACGCGCTGTCCGAGATGCACCGGCTCTTTCCCGACATGCTGATCAATGTCAGCGTCCACACCGTCTCGCTGATCGACGTGCAGGTGCGCGAGCGCAAGCTCGATTTCGCCATCACCGGCCAGCCGGAGAAGCTGGAGCCGCTGATCTACGAGCCCGCCTTCGTCGAGGAGCAGCGGCTCTACATGTCGCGGCACTCGCCGCATCTGGAGGCGGCGCACGACATGGTGCGCAGCAGCTGGGGCTCGGAAACGCCGACGGTGCCCTACATCTCCCGCGCCTATCGGACGGACGTGTTCAGCTCCTTCGAGCACAAGTACCCGCTGCATGTCGCGGCGCGCGGCAGCACGCTGGAATCGGTGCTCGCCTCGGTGCTGGCCGGGGTGGGCTGCGCGCTGCTTCCCTCGCATTTCGTCGAGCGCGTCGGCTCGGGCGACCTGATCGAGATCGTCACCCCCGACACGCCGGTGATCGCCCAGTTCCACCTGGTCTACCGGCGCGACGCCGCCGACAAGCGGGTGATCAGCGCCCTGCTGACGCGGCTGCGCAAGACCTGACCGGCTTCCGGCCCGGCGGTTCCGGCCGGCGGCCCTAGCTTTCCCGTTTGCGCAAATGTGATTGCAAGATTTGTTCTGTTGCCCTTCGTGGCGCTGGCTAACATCCCGCCGGTCCGTCAAGCCGGGAAGGAGACCTTTATGGGCGAAGCCGCGTGGCCGCCGCTCGCAGCGCATGACGCGCCGATCTGCGTCGAATCGGAATGGGCGACCCTGAGGGAGTGCGTCTACGGCTCGCCCGACACCTTCGTCCTGCCGGTGTTCCTCGACGACAGCAAGCTGCGCGCGCAGGGCGAGTTCGGCCAATTCTGGGCGAAGAACCAGGGCCGCGACCTCAAGGACGCATGGCCGGAGCTGTTCGCCGAGATGAGCGGCCAGATCCGCGGCGCGATCGCGCTGCTCGAAAGCCTCGGCGTGCGTGTCCATGTCGCCGGCAAGATCAGCGCGCAGAACCGGAAATTCCCGCGCGGCGAGGACCACGGCGTCGTCACCCCGTGGCTGCGCGACCCCTTCGCCACCATCGGCAACAACGTGATCGAGCTTGCGCCGCGCTCGCTCTTCCATCGCCGCCAGCGCTTTTCCGTCCGCCACATCCTCGCCGCGACCATGGAGCGCGGCGCGCGCTATTTCGCCCAGCCGGACAGCGGCGCCGACGATTACGTCGACGCGCCGGGCTGGGGCTATCTCGAGGGCGGCGACGTCTTCGTGCTCGGCCGCGACGTCCTCGTCGGCAATTCGGGCGGGTGCAGCAATCCCGAGGGCGCGCGCTGGCTCCAGCATGCGCTCGGCGGCGACTATCGCGTCCGCACGGTCAAGATCGACCCGATGTTCCCGCATCTCGACTGCGTGCTGATGACCCCGCGCGAGGGCGTCGCCGTGGCCTGCGTCGAGGCGCTGCCCGAGGGCTTGCCCGGCTTCATGCGCGACTGGGACGTCGTCCCCGTGCCGAAGGCGCTGGCCAAGGCGCACATGGCCTGCAACAACCTCGTCCTCGACGACAGGACCGTGGTGGTCGCGGCCGAGGAGGCGCTCGACCCGATCGCGCAGGCGCTCACCGCCCGCACGTTCGAGGTGATCCGCATTCCGTACCGGGTGCCGAGCATGGCGGGAGGCTCGTTCCGCTGCGCTCACCAGCCCCTGATCCGCAACTGACGAACGGGGCAAGCCGCATTCCCGCCCGCCGCGCGAGGACGCGACGGGCGACAGTCTGGGAGGAAGACGATGAACCAAGCCGGGCAAGTCCGGTCACGCCCTGTCGAGGTCAGCTTCGACCGGGGCCGCCACTGGCGCGCGAAGCTCGGCTTCGTCGTCCTCGCCATGGAGCAGACCGTCGAGGGCGACGTGTTCCGCATGGTGCCCGACGGGGTCGGCATCCATTTCGCCCGCATCGCCATGTCGAACGACGCCACGCTCGAGACGCTGGTGACGATGGCGCCGGCCATCGGCGACACGGCGCGGCTTCTCCTGCCCTACGACAAGCCGGACGTGCTCTGCTACACCTGCAACAGCGGGGCGATGGTCATCGGCGAGAAGGAATGCATGCGCATGCTGCGCGATGCGCACGCGGCGGCCGCGCCCACCACCGTCATCACCGGCGTCGTGCGGGCCGTCGAGGCGCTCGGCGCGCGCAGGATCGCGGTCGCCACGCCCTATATCGACGAGATCAACACGGTCGTTCACCGCTTCCTCGGCAATGCCGGCTTCGAGATCGTCGAGTTCCAGGGCATGAACTTGAGGTCCAACACCGACATCGACCTCGTCGACCCGGCCTTCATCAAATCCTATGCCCGCTCCGTCGACAGGCCCGACGCGGACGCGGTGGTCATCTGCTGCGGCGCGTTGCGCGCGGTGGACGTGATCCAGGAAATAGAGGACGAGCTGGGCAAGCCCGTCATCGCCAGCAACCAGGCGATGGTATGGGACTGCCTGCGCCTTGCCGGCCTTCCCGACCGGGTCGGCGGGTACGGGCGCATTTTCGACCTCGCCATCGAGGATCACCAGAAAGCGGTGGCGGCGCTCGACGCCCGCGCCGCCCGTTCGTGAAGGAGAGCGCAATGTCCGCCAGCGTCATGATGTCGGAAATCCCGTGGAACGAGTACCAGCGCCGCATCGCCGAGGAGGACGCCATCGTCTTCGTCCCGGTCGGCGCGGTCGAGCAGCACGGCTATCACCTGCCGCTGGGAACCGACTGGATGATGGCGACCTACATGGCGCGCCGCGCCGCCGAGCGCGTCGGCGGCGTCGTCGCCCCGCCGGTGATGTATGCGGCGCGCTCGCAGGTGCGCACCGGCGGCGGCCCGCACCGCTGCGGCACCACCAGCCTCAACGCCGAGACGCTGATCGCCATGACCTACGATGTGCTGTGCGAGCTCGGCCGCCACGGCGCGCGCAAGATCGCCGTCATCGACGGGCATTTCGAGAACCGCTTCTTCCTCGACGAGGCCTGCTACCGCGCCCAGCGCGACCTCGAGGCGCGCGGCGTTCGCGACCTGCGCATCCTCAAGATGCTCTATGCCGAGCGCATCAGTCCCGAGACGATGGAAAAGGCCTATGCCGGCGTCAGCTTCCCCGGCCTCGACCTCGAGCATGGCGGCATCCTCGAGACCGCGATGATGCTCTACTGCTACCCGGACCTCGTCGACGTCTCGAAGATCCCCGACGAGGCGCTGCCCGACTTCCCGCCCTACGACCTGTTCCCGGTCAGGCCGGACTGGGTTCCCGCCTCCGGCTGCCTCTCGTCGGGCAAGCCGGCCACCGCCGAGATCGGCAAGCTCCTGGTCGAAGAGTTCGTCGATCTCGTCAGCACCGCGGTGAGCGCGGAATTCAGATGACGATCATGCCCCAATCGAACGCGTCACACGCAAAACAATGAGGAACGAAATGTCTCGAAAGATAGCTGGAATGCTGGCAGGGCTCGTCCTGGGCGCTGCCTCCGTCATGGCCACCGCCGTCCAGGCCGACGACCTCAAGGTCGCGGTCATCCTGCCGGGCCTCGTCAACGACAAGGCGTTCAACCAGAACGTCTTCGAGGGCATCGAGCGGATCAAGGGCGAGCTCGGCGTCGAGACCGCCTATACCGAGAAGGTGCCGCAGCCTTCGCAGGTCGAGGTGATGTCCGACTACGCCCGGCGCGGCTACAACGTCATCGTCGGCGCCGGCGCCGAGTACACCGACGCCGCCAAGCGCGTCGCCGCGCAGTTCCCGGACGCCAAGGTGCTGGTGCTGAACGGCGCGCCGACCGAGGGCGTCGCGACCATCAATTTCGAGAACGAGCAGTTCGGCTACGTCCTCGGCCTCACCGCCGGCCACATGAGCAAGAGCGGCATCGTCGGCGCGCTGTCGGCCCAGCAGGTGCCGGCCTTCGACCAGATCGTCGCCGGCTACCGCGCCGGCGTCGAGGCGGCCAATCCCGACGGCAAGGTGCTGATCGCCTACACCAACGACTGGGCCGACATCGCCAAGGCCAAGGAGGCGAGCCTCAACATGGTCTCGCAGGGCGCGGACGTGATGCTGCCCTATCTCGACGGCGGCTTCCTCGGCGTGGTGCAGGCGGCCAAGCAGCGCTCCGTCCATGTCGTCGGCGTCGTCTCCGACCTGTCGATCCCGTACCCGGACGAGAACCTCGTCTCGACCATCCTCGATTTCGGCGGCGCGCTCTACATGGCGATCGACCTCGCCAAGAAGGGCGAGCTCGAGGCGCACGACTACCGCTTCGGCATCGGCACCGACGCCGGCAAGCTCGGCGGCTTCAACGCCGGCGTGTCCGACGAGGTCAAGGCGCAGGTCGAGGCGGCCATCGCCGCGATGAAGGACGGCTCGCTCAAGCCCGGCGCGGCGCAGTAGCCACCGCCGGAAGACGCAAGGGGCGGCCTTTCGCGAGGACGGCCGCCCTTTCGCTCGCCCTTCGCGTGAAGGAAGGACCATGACCCTGCCGAACGACAAGCACTATCGCCTGGCGCTGCGCGGCGTCGTCAAGCGCTTCGGGACGTTCTGCGCCAACGACGCGGTCGACGTCTCCGTCGCCGAAGGGTCGGTGCATGCCATCCTCGGCGAGAACGGCGCCGGCAAGTCGACGCTGATGAACATCATCTACGGCCTCTACCAGCCCGACGCGGGAACGATCCTCGTCCGCGGCCGGGAGGCCGGGATTGCCAGCCCGCGCCATGCGCTGGCCCTCGGCATCGGCATGGTCCACCAGCATTTCAAGCAGGTCGACACCATGACCGTGGTCGAGAACATCGTCATCGGCCTGCCGGGAAGCGGCTTTCTCGACCTTCAGCGCCACCGCGCCCGCATCGTCGAGCTCGCCGCCGAGCTGGGCTTCGAGATCGATCCCGACGAGCCGGTCTGGCGGCTGCCGGTCGGCATGCAGCAGCGGGTCGAGATCCTGAAGCTGCTCTACCGCAACGCCGACCTGCTCATCCTCGACGAGCCGACCAGCGTGCTGACGCCGAGCGAGGTCGGCCCGTTCTTCGCCCTCCTGCGCCGGCTGAAGGAGAGCGGCCGCACCATCATCCTCATCACCCACAAGTTCGACGAGGTGCTGAGCATGTCGGACGACATCACCGTGATGCGCGCCGGCAAGGTGGTGGCGACGATGCGGACCGCCGACACCGACGCGCGCGAGCTGGCGCGGCTGATGGTCGGCCGCGACATCACCTCGGAGCTGACCAAGTCGCCGGCCAATCCCGGCAGGACCATGCTGAGGATCAGCGACCTCACCGTCATGGGCGAGCGCGGCCTTGCCGCCGTCGACGGCCTCTCGCTCGAGGTGCGCCAGGGTGAGATACTCGGCCTCGCCGGCGTCGACGGTAACGGCCAGAAGGAGCTCGCCGAGGCCATCGGCGGCGTGTGCGCGATCGCCGGCGGCTCGATCGAGATCGACGGCACCGACGTGCGCGGCTTCGGCCCCGCCGCGCGCAAGAACAGGCTGCGCATGGGCTTCGTGCCGGAGGACCGGCAGCGCATGGGCCTCGACCTCGACAGTAGCGTCGCGCTGAACATGGTGCTGCGGAGCTTCCGCTCCAGGCCGTTCTCGCGCGCGGGCTGGATGAACTTCGCCGCCATCGACAGCCATGCGAAGGACCTCGCCCGGCGCTACGACGTGCGCATGCGCGGCATCGCGCAGGCCGTGCGCGACCTTTCCGGCGGCAACCAGCAGAAGATCATCCTCGCGCGCGAGATCGAGGACGAGCCCGACGTCCTCGTCGTCTCGCAGCCGACCAAGGGCCTCGACATCGGGGCGATAGAGTTCGTGCAGAAGACGCTGCTCGCCCAGCGCGAGCGCGGCTGCGCCATCCTCTACATCTCGACGGAGCTGGAGGACCTGCTCCAGGTCGCCGACCGGGTCGCGGTGATCTCCAAGGGCAAGGTGGTCGGCAACATCGCGCGCGGCGAGGCCACCTCGCAGCGGCTCGGCCTCATGATGGCGGGGGTAGCCCAATGAATTCCACGTCCGGGAACTCCATGTCCGGGAATTCCGTGTCCGGGACCGTCCTGCGGCTGGCCTACATGCTGAAGAGCGTTTGGGCGATCCTCGCCGCGCTCGTCGTCGGCGCGGGGCTGGTGCTGCTGGCGGGCGCCAACCCGATCGACACCTATGCGGCGCTCTTCTCCGGCGCCTTCCTCGACTATTACGGCCTCGGCAGCACGCTGGTGCGCATGTCGCCGCTTCTGCTCGCCGGACTCGCGGTCATCGTGCCGTTGCGCGCGGGCCTGTTCAACATCGGCGGCGAGGGCCAGATCTATATCGGCGCGCTGTTCGGCACCGTCGCTGCACTCTATCTGCCTGACTTCATCCCGGCCCCGCTCGCCATCGTCCTCACCATCCTCGCCGGCGCGCTCGGCGGCGCGCTGTGGGCGCTGATCCCGGCGCTGCTGCGCGCCTATCGCGGCGTCAACGAGATCATCACCTCGCTGCTGATGTCTCATGTCGCCATCTACGCCGTCGGCGTCATCATCCATTCGTGGCTGATGGAGCCGGGCGCGCCCTATCCCTACTCGCGCGAGATCGCGGCCGAGCGGGCGCTGCCGGTGTTCATGCCGCAGACGCAGGCCCATCTCGGCATCCTCCTGTCCGTCGCCGCCGCGCTCGTGCTCGCGCTCGTCATGAAGCGCTCGACGCTCGGCCAGTCGATCGAGATCGTCGGCCACAACCCAACGGTCGCCACCTATTCCGGGCTCGGGGTGCGCCGGCTGATCGTCACCTCGTTCCTGATCGGCGGGGCGATGGCCGGCCTTGCCGGCACGTTCGAGGTCATCGGCCTGAAATACCGCCTGTTCGACCATTTCAGCCCCGGCTACGGGCTGCAGGGCATCATCGTCGCCTTCCTCGCCGGCCTCAGCCCGCTCTTTGCCGTGCTGGCGGCGCTGTTCCTCGCCGGCCTGCAATCCGGCGCCGGCATCATGCAGCGCGCGGTCGGGGTCGACACCACCATGGTCGAGGCGCTGCAGGGGCTGATCGTCCTGTTCGTCGCCGTCGGACTCGCCTTCCGCTACCGGCCCGGCCGGCGCGCGGCCAAGGCGCCCGCCGTCGCGGCCCAAGCGGAGAAGGCATGATGTTCGATTTCCTCTTCAACGCCTTCCAGCTCGGCGAGTTTCTGGCGACGGGGCTGCGCCTGTCGGTGCCGCTCGTCTTCGCCGCCATCGGCGGACTGATCTGCGAGCGCGCCGGCGTCTTCAACATCGCGCTCGAAGGCCAGCTCCTGCTCGGCGCGTTCGCCGCCGCGCTCGGCGCCCACCTGACCGGCAACGCCTTCGGCGGCCTCGCCGCGACCCTGTTCGTCGGCGCGGCGTCGGGCGTGCTGCTCGCCTATGTCTCGATCACCCTGCGCGTCAACCAGATCGTCGTCGGCATCGCCATCATCCTGTTCTCGATCGGCTTCACCTCGTTCATGTCGCGCATCGCCTTCGAGGGCGGCGGCAACAGCCTGATGCTCGAAGGCTTCATGCCGGTCGCGATTCCTTATCTTGCCGACATCCCCGTCGTCGGGCGGGTGCTGTTCAACCAGGACCTCCTGTTCTACCTGATGCTCGCCGTCGTCGTGGTGACGCAGGTGGTGCTGTTCCGCACCCAGCTCGGGCTGAACATCCGCGCCATCGGCGAGAACCCCGGCGCGGCCGACGCGGCGGGCGTGCCGGTCTTCACCCTGCGCTATCTGTGCGTCATCGCCGGGTCGACGATCTGCGCGCTGGGCGGGGCCTATCTCGTCCTGTCGCAGATCTTCCTGTTCTCCGACAACATGAGCGCGGGCAAGGGCTTCATCGGCCTCGCCGCCATCGTGCTCGGGCGCTGGAATCCTGTGCTGGCGCTGCTCGCCTGCCTGCTGTTCGGCCTTCTCGACGCGTTGCAGCTGCGCATGCAGTTCCAGCACCCCGAGGTGCCGTACCAGATCTTCGCCGCGCTCCCCTATCTGATCGCCATCCTCGCCCTCGTCGGGCTGATCGGTCAGGCCCGCCCGCCCGCCGCGGCGGGAAAACCCTACGATCGCGAGATGCGGTGAGCCGCGCGCGATGCCCAAGCAGGAGAATGGAATGCACAACACCGCGAGTGGCCAGCTTCCCGTCGGCGTCAGCGCCGAGTGGGGCGCGTTGAAGGAATGCGTCTACGGCTGGGCCGAGCAGTTCATCATCCCGAAGTTCCTCGCCGACTCCAAGGCGCGCGCCTATGGCGACTTCGAGCGCTTCTGGGTCGCCAACCAGGGGCGTCACGTCGCCGAGGCCGACGCCGACTACTTCGCCGCCTTCAAGGCGCAGGTCGACGGCGCGGTCGATATTCTGAAGAGCCTCGGCGTCGTCGTGCAGCAGCCGGCCATGGTCAGCGAGGCGAACCTTTCCTTCCCCCGCGGCGAGCATCACGGCTGCATGACCCCGTGGCTGCGCGACCCGTTCGTCACCATCGGCAACAACGTCATCGAGCTGGCGCCGCGCTCGCTGTTCCACCGCCGCCAGCGCTTTTCCGTCCGCCACATCCTCGCCTCGACCATGGAGCGCGGGGCGCGCTATTTCGCCCAGCCGGATTCGGGGGCGGACGACAGCGCCGAGGGCCCCGGCTGGGGCTATCTCGAGGGCGGTGACATCTTCGTCCTCGGCAGGAAGATCCTCGTCGGCCACTCGGGCAACTGCTCCAACCCGGAAGGCGCGCGCTGGCTCCAGCACGCGCTCGGCGGCGAGTACGACGTCGAGATGGTGCGGCTCGACGGGCTGTTCCCGCATCTCGACTGCGTGCTGATGACGCCGCGCGAGGGGTTGGTCGTGGCCTGCGAGGAGGCGTTCGTCGAGGGACTGCCGGCGCATATCCGCGACTGGGACCGCATCGTCGTCGGCAAGGAGGCGGCCAAGCGCCATCTCGCCTGCAACAACCTCGTCCTCGACGAGCGCACGGTGATGATGCCCTCGGAGGAGCCGCACGATTTCGTGGCCGGCGAATTGAAGCGGCGCGGCATCGAGGTGATCCGCACGCCCTACGAGGCGGTCTATCGCGTCGGCGGCTCGTTCCGCTGCGCCCACCAGTCGCTCGTCAGGCTGTAGCCCGCCACGCCGGGGCGGACGCGTATTGCAGGCGCATCAGCGCCTCGGAGCGGACATAGCCGAGCGCCAGCCCCTCGCGGGCGACATGCGCCCAGCCGCCTTCCTCGGCGATCAGGTGGACGCCGAAGAAGACGCCGGCCGGCACCTCCATCACCGGGTTGCCGCCCGGTGCGTCGTGGACGACCGTGCCGCCGGTCGCGACATGGGTGATCGTCTCGGGATAGCGCGGCGCGGCGGGCTCGCCGCCGGCCAGCACCCTCGACTGGCGCACCACGGGGAAGTCGCTGCCGCGGATCGACATCTGCGGCACCTGCCGGAAGCCGAAGGCGCGGGTGCTGATGTCGGGCACCTGCGCGTCGACGAAGGCGGCGAGCTCCGTCACCTCGATGGTGCCGTTGGCGTTTGCGTCGGCGGCGTCGAAGCCGTCGAGCAGCGCGTAGGTGAGCACGCCGTGGCCGCGATAGCCCTCCAGCGCCGGCTCGGTGTCGGTGGCGGCCGACAGGATGGTGCGGCCGGTCGCCCGGGTCAGCCGCGCCACCGCCGCCGACTGCGCCAGCGCCGCGTCGACGCCGCGCAGGCCGGCGAGCGTCAGCGACCCGCTCTCGCAGGTGTCGAAGATCAGCACCGACTTGCGCGCCGCGATCCGCGCCACCCATTCCTGGAGCCGGTCCTGGCCCAGCCCGAACTCGCGCACCGGATCGCCGCCGGCGAAGCGGAAATCCTGCGGCAGGTAGAAATACTCGCCCTCCAGCGTCTTGCCGTGGCCGGCGAGGAAGAAGACGAACACGTCCTGCGGCTGCACGGCCTGCGACAGGCCCGCGAACGCGGCCTCCAGCCCCGCCGCCGTCACCTCGTTATCGAGCAGCGTCGTCACCTCGACCGAGGCGTAGATGGCCTCGCCCGTCTGCGTCATCGCCGCGGCGAGGGCCCTGGCGTCGGCGGCGGCGAAGTTGAGCTTCAGCCGCCCGTCCGCATAGTCGTTGACGCCGACGGTGAGGACGTGCAGCCGCGGCGGCTCGCTGCTGGCGACGCCGTCCCACCGCACCAGCGCCGTCGCCGGCGGCGAGGCGATCAGGTCGGCGGCGTTGTAGGCGACGAGCTCGACCAGGTTGTCGCCGGGGTCGAGCACCAGCCGTGCCGCGACCTCATGGCCGCCGGACGGCGCGATCGGCGCCGCCCCGCGGGCGCGCACGTCGACCGTGCGGCCGTTGACGCGCCACTCGACGCGGCCGATGCCGCCGCCGGCGTCGAACAGCGAGGCGCGCATCTCGATCACCTCGTCGGCCGCCTCGCCGCGCTGCGGCAGGCCGTCGAAGCGGATGCGCGGCGCGGGGCCGGAATCGAGCACCACGGCAAGGTTGAGCTGCCCCGCCGCCGCGGCGACGAGGCCGTCCGGGTCGCCGGCCAGCTTCTCGCGCACGAGGTCGGGCCGGTAGAGCGCCTGATAGACCTGGTCGATGGAGAACGCGCCGAGCCCGTGGGCGACGGACACCATCTTCGCGCCCTCGGCCGTGCCGGCGAAGAAGCCCTCGGGCGTCAGCGCCACCCATTCGCCGGCGCGGGTCATCATCAGCCGCACCAGCAGCTCCTGCCGCTCGAGGTCGAAGACGCGCAGGCTGTTGTCCTCGTCGCGGACCACGCCGATGCGCCCGCCGTCGACGACGTGCCCGGCCTCGCGCACGCCCGGAGGCGACTGGAAGCGCGCGGTGAGCTCGGGCGTGATCTCTACGTTCCATAGCGCGTCGAGCCGCGGCAGCAGCGCGGCATGCTCCTCGGGCGTCAGGGCGCGCTCCGCGAAGGTGGCGGCGTCGAGCGCCACCAGCCTGTCGAAGACGACGTCGTGGATGACCAGCATGTCGTCGATCTCGTAGAACAGGGTCTCAGTGGAAAAGCCGCCGAATTGCGCAAGACGGCGCAGCTCACCGGTGGCGAGGTCGAACAGCGCGACCGTGCCTTCGTCCCCCTCGAACAGGAAGAGCTTCTGCCCGCCGCCGTTCTGGGGCGTGGCGAGGAAGGCGAGCGGCTCGCCGATCACCGCCTCGACGCGGCCGGAGCGCGGCTCGATGCGCAGGATGTCCTGCCCGCCCTCGCCGACGATCATCAGGTCGCCGTCGGGCAGGAAGCCCAGCCGGTCGGCCGAGACAATCAGTCTGTCGATGGCGCGGCCCTCGGCGTCCGCCGCCTCCCACAGCGAATGGCGGGCGATCCGCTCGCCGCTTGCCGCGTCGTAGAGATCGAGCACCGTGGTCTCGTCGCCGTCGGGGGTGAGGCCCGACAAGGCGAGCAGCGCGCCGTCGCCGGAGAGGGAAAGGCCGAGAATGTCGCGCAGCGGCGGGTCGATCGGGATCGTCCGCCGCGCGGTCGGCCGCGTCAGCGTGACCGAGTGGGAGGTGGCGAAGAAGCCGTCCGCGCCCTGAAGCGAGACGGTGCGCAGCGCGGCGACCGCGCCGTCCTGCGAGACGGCGACGGTGGGGACCGCCGCGCTGAGACCCTCGGAATCCCAGACGGTCTCGCCCTCCAGCGGCTGGTCGGGCAAGGCGAGGAACGGCGCGCCGGTATCGGTCTGCCATATCGTCATGCCGCCATAGCGGGTGCCGCCGAAGAGCTGGCTGCCGTCGGCGGAGAAACTGAGCGCCACGGCCTTGCCGTCGAAGCGGTGAAGGAGCGCGCCGCTTTCCTGCGACCAGATCGCGATGCGGGCGCCGTCCGTGCCGGCAAGGAGCCTGCCGTCGGCCGACGAGGCGAGCGCGATGACGGCGCCGTCGAACGGCTTCAGCCGGTGGCGCTCGCGCCCGCTCACCGGGTCGGTGAGCGCCAGATGCCCGGTGCGCAGGCCGATGGCGAGGAGGTCGTTGCCGGGCAGCATCAGCGACTGGCTCGCCTCGGGCGCGGCGACCTTGCGCACCAGCCGGCCGCTGCGCAGGTCCCAGACGCCAACCTCGATCTCGCCCTGCGGCTCGTTCAGCGTGGTGACGAGCAACTCGCCCGCCGGGTCGGCCCACAGGCTGTGGAACGAGGCGTAGTCCTGCGTGAAGTAAAGATGCGGCACCGAGGGGAGGACGGAGAATTCCGCCTGCGCCGGCCCCTCGGCGCGCAGGGCGGCCAGCGGCAGGTCGAGATGGCCGGGCGCGGCGGTGGCGTCCGGCGCGATGACGCCCCACAGGCCGCCGAGCTTGACCGGGGCGAGGCCCCGCGCGTGACGCCAGAAATCCTCGAACTGCGGCGCGACCGCGACCGTGCCGTCGGTAGCGACGAAGCCGCGCAGCTCGCCGTCGCGGATGCCGGCGAGCCCGTCGGAGAAGCTGTAGGCCTCGGTGAAGCGCGCCTCGATCGCCATGTCGCCGAACGGGTTGACGTAGCCCCACAGGCCGCCCTCGATCTGGACGGGGGCGAGGCCGTCGGCGAACTCCCGCGCGGCGGTGAAGCGCGGCGTGAACTCCCACGAGGTGCTGTAGCGCGAGATGTAGCCCCAGACGCCGTCGCGCCGCGCGGCGGCGAAATCGTTGGAGAACGGCCGCAATTCCTCGAAGGTCGGATGGGCCTGAAGGCTCGGCGCGCCGCAATAGACGTCACCCCAGCCGTCGCCCTGCTCGACCGCGACGCGCCCCTCGGACGGGCGGCGGATGGCGGCCGGCCTGTCGCCGACGGTGACGCGCGGCGTGCCGCCGCGCTCGTCCACCACCGGCACGCCGTCCTTCAGGCCGGCGATGCAGGTGCCGTCATTGCCGGCGAGCGTGTCGATGGGGATGTCGCCCTGAAGCTGCGCGCCGGCGCCGTCGAGCGCGATCCAGCGCCCGTCCAGCCGCACGGGCGTCACCTCGGAGGGCGTGCCGATCTCGTCGTAGAGCGGCGGCACGACCAGCCGGCCGGCGGCGTCGGCGACGCCCCACTTGCCGGCGAGGCGCACGGCGATGCGCTCGCCTCCGCTGCGGCCCACCGCCTCGAACATCGGCTGCGCCGCCCATGCGCCGTCCGCGCCCATCAGGCCCCAGCGCTCGCCCTCGCGCAGCGGCACCACGCCGCCGAAGGCCGCGCCGGCGTCCTCGAAGCGGGGCTCGGCCACCCAGCGGAAGCCGTCCTGCGCCTGCGCCGGCAGGATCGCCGCGCCGGCCGCCAGCATCGCCGCCCCGAGGGAACGCGCGAGCAACACGCCCGCCGTGAAAGAAAACCGTGCCGCCATCGCCAACCCGCCCGAAACCCGGTCGCCCGGAAACCCGGTCGTCCAAACCCGATCGCATCGTGCGCGACCGCCTCGCCGATTTCAACCGGGCGATTCCATCGGTTTTGCGGCAGCCGTAGGCGGGACGCCGATTTCCATGCCCGAGTCCCGTCGAGGGCGGAATGCGGCGGCGCAAGCCGGCATTCGCTTCCTTTGCGTCGCTTGCGCGTCGCTATCAGGCCTCCCGCGCCGTCCCGGCCGCCTGTATCCTTTTCGTGGGGGAACGCATGAGGAGAGGCGACCTGACCCGGCTGGAGGGCAGGCAGGAACACCGAGGAGGACACCCATGAGCGACGTGCAGGCACCGAAGCAGGAGGAGCACGGAATCGAGCCTGGACAGGACAACATCCTGTTCATGGGCTCGACATCCACAATCCGGTCTTCGCCATCTCCGGCCTCGGCGCGGTGGTCTTCGTCGTCGTCACGCTGATCTTCCGCGAGAGCGCGGGCGAGGTGCTGGGCGGTCTGCGCGTGTGGCTGACCACCACCTTCGACTGGGTGTTCATGGCCGCGGCCAATATCTTCGTGCTGTTCTGCCTCGTGCTCATCGTCACCCCGCTCGGCAAGGTGCGGATCGGCGGCGCGGCGGCCCGGCCCGACTATTCCTACGCGACGTGGTTCGCCATGCTGTTCGCCGCCGGCATGGGCATCGGCCTGATGTTCTTCGGCGTGCTGGAGCCGATGTACCACTTCAACCATCCGCCGCTCGGCCTCGCGCCGCCGGTGGTCGACGGCGCGCTGGTGCCGGAGGCGGTCGAGGCCGCGCGCGCCATGGGCATGGCGGCGACGATCTACCATTGGGGCCTGCATCCGTGGGCGATCTATGCGGTCGTGTCGCTGTCGCTGGCGCTGGCCGCCTACAATCTCGGCCTGCCGCTGTCGATCCGCTCGGCCTTCTACCCGATCTTCGGCGAGCGCATCCGCGGCTGGACCGGCCACATCATCGACATCCTCGCCGTGTTCGCGACGCTGTTCGGGCTGGCCACCTCGCTGGGCTTTGGCGCGTCGCAGGCGCTGGCGGGTCTCAACCATCTCTACGGCGTGCCCAACACGGTCAACATGGCCGTGCTGCTGATCGTCGGCATCACCGCCGTCGCGCTCGGCTCGGTGGTCTCGGGGATGGACAAGGGCGTGCGGCGGCTGTCGGAGCTGAACATGCTGCTCGCGGTCCTGCTGCTGCTGGCGGTGATCGTGCTCGGGCCGACGCTGGCGATCCTGTCGACCGCCGCCGCCAGCGCCGTCGACTATGTCGCGGCCCTGCCGGCGCTGTCGAACTGGATCGGCCGCGAGGACACCGACTTCATCCACGGCTGGACGACTTTCTACTGGGCGTGGTGGATCTCCTGGTCGCCCTTCGTCGGCATGTTCATCGCCCGCATCTCGCGCGGCCGCACGGTGCGCGAGTTCGTGACCTGTGTGCTGATCATCCCGACCATCGTCTCGGTGATCTGGATGTCGGCCTTCGGCGGCGGCGCCATCGAGCAGTTCCTCGCCGACGGCTATACCGGCGTGCAGGAAACCGTCGTCGCCTACGTCCCGGAGATGTCGCTGTTCCGCATGCTGGAGCCGCTGCCTCTGTCGAGCGTGCTCGCCCCACTCGGCATCGTGCTGGTGGTGATGTTCTTCGTCACCTCGTCGGATTCCGGCTCGCTGGTGATCGACACGATCACCGCCGGCGGCAAGATCGACGCGCCGGTGGCGCAGCGCGTGTTCTGGGCGGTCTTCGAGGGGCTGGTGGCCATCGTGCTGCTGCTCGGCGGCGGGCTGGCCGCGCTGCAGGCCGGGGCCATCGCCACCGGCTTCCCCTTCGCGCTGCTGCTGCTTCTGATGACGGTCTCCGCCTTCGTCGCGCTGCGGCGCGAGAGCCGGCTCCAGTAAACCGGGCCGGCCGGGCGGCTGACACAATCAGCCGCCCGTTCTGGAAGCTCGCGCTGCGCCGTGTCTGGCTGTATAGGGGGTCGTAATCCCCTGAAGAGCCAGACATGAACGCGCCCGCCTCCACTGCCGCCCGCCCCAAGACCCATCTCGCCGTCCTCCTGATCCTGAGCGCGACGCATCTGCTCAACGACCTGATGCAGTCGCTGATCCCGGCGATCTATCCGATCATCAAGGACAGCTACGCGCTCGATTTCGTGCAGATCGGCATGATCACGCTGACGTTCCAGATCGCCGGCTCGCTGCTGCAGCCCGTCGTCGGCTACGTCACCGACAAGCATCCCATGCCCTATTCCACCGTGGTGGGGATGATGTTCACGCTCGCCGGGCTCGTCGGCCTCGCCTACGCGTCGAGCTACACGCTCATCCTCGTCTCGGTGGCGTGCATCGGCGTGGGCTCGTCGATCTTCCATCCGGAAGCGACGCGCATGGCGCGCTACGCCTCGGGCGGCCGGCAGGGTCTGGCGCAGGGGCTGTTCCAGGTCGGCGGCCAGGCCGGCGGCGCGATCGGCCCGCTGCTGGCGGCGATCATCATCGTGCCGCGCGGGCAGGAAAGCCTCGCCTGGTTCTCGGTCCTCGCGCTGCTGGCGATGACGCTGATGGTCTGGACCGCGGGCAAGCATACTGAGATCCGCAGGGAGATCGAGGCGGCGCGCGCGGCGCTGTCGGGCGCGGCGAAGACGCATGCGCGCCATTCGGGCGCGACCATCGCGCTCGGCCTGACCGTGCTCACGCTGCTGATGTTCTCCAAGAACGCCTATGGCGAGAGCTTCCGCTCGTTCTACACCTTCTACCTGATCGACCGCTTCGGCGTCTCGATCCAGACCTCGCAGGTGATGCTGTTCGTCTTCCTGGTCGCCGCGGCCGCAGGCGCGCTGATCGGCGGCATCGTCGGCGACAGGATCGGGCGCTACCGCATCATCTGGATTTCCGTTCTCGGCCCGCTGCCGCTGACGCTCATCCTGCCCTATGCCGATTTCTTCTGGACGGGCGTGCTGACGATCCTCATCAACCTGATCATGGCGAGCGCCTTCGCCTCGATCATGATCTACGCGATGGAGCTGGTTCCCAACCGCATCGGGCTGATCGGCGGGCTGTTCTACGGCCTGAATTTCGGCCTCGGCGGCATCGCCGCCGCCATCCTCGGCGGCCTCGCCGACAGCATCGGCATCGAGGAGGTCTACCGCATCTGCTCCTTCCTGCCGCTCGCCGGCCTGCTGGCCTGGCTGCTGCCGCGCATCGACGAGGACCGCGCCCCGCCGCGCCAGGCGGGGTAGGGCCGTCGCTGGCCAATCGCCGGGCGATCTGCAAGGATCGCCTCGACCCGATACAAGGAAAAGTGCAAAGCATGATCCCTCTGCCCTTCGACCGCGCCGAATATGCCCGCCGTCTTGCGCTCGTGCGCGCGGAGATGGCGCGGCGCGGCCTCGAGCTGCTGATCGTCAACGACGTCGCCAACCAGCACTACCTCACCGCCTATGACGGCTGGTCGTTCTATACGCCGCAGATCGTCGCCGTGCCGGTCGAGGCGGAGGAGGAGCCGGTCTGGATCGGGCGGATGATGGATGCGGCCGGCGGCAGGCTGACGGCATGGATGAAGCCGGAAAACGTGGTCGGGTTCCCCGAGGACCACGTCCAGCAGACTGACCGCCATCCGATGGACTGGATCGCGCAATGGCTGGTCGCGAGGGGCTGGGGCAAGCGCCGCATCGGCATCGAGCTGGAAGCCTACTACTATTCGCCGAAGGCGCATGCGCGGCTGACCGCGGGGATGCCGAACGCGACCTTCGTCGACGCCGACCTGCTGGTCAACTGGGTCCGGGCGGTCAAGTCGCCGGCCGAGATCGCCTATCTGCGCCACGCGGCGCTGATCGCCGGCCGCGCCGTCGAGGCGGCCTACGAGGCCATCGCGCCCGGCGTGCGCGAATGCGACGCCATCGCCCGCATCCAGGCGGCGCAGGTCGCCGGCCATCCCGACTTCGCCGGCGACATCACCGCGCTGCCGCCGACCATCCTCGGCGGCGAGAACGCCTCGGCGCCGCATATGATGTGGAGCGAGCGGCGCTTCGGCGCCGACGAGACCGTCGCGCTGGAGCTCGCCGGCGTGTGCCGGCGCTATGCGGCGGGCCTCGCCCGCACCATGCAGCTCGGCGCGATGCCGAAGAAGGTCGAGGACACAAGCAAGGCGGTCCTTGAAGGCATGGAGGCGGTGCTCGACGCCGTCCGCCCGGGCGCCCCCGCCGAGGCGGTCGAGGCGGCGTGGCGCGCGGTCATCGGCCGCTACGGGCTGAAGAAGGAATCGCGCATCGGCTATTCGATCGGCGTCGCCTATCCGCCCGACTGGGGCGAGCACACGATCAGCCTGCGCGCCGGCGACAAAACGGTGCTGCAACCGGGCAACGTCGTCCATTCCATCCTCGGCATGTGGATGGACGGCTGGGGCATCGAGGTCAGCGAGACCATCCTTGTCACAGGGACGGGCTCGGAGACGCTGACCGACTTCCCGCGCGCCATCTTCGTCAAATAGGCCGGCGCGGGGAGGAACCATGCCGAACGACCGCCCGACGGCCCTCGCGCCCGACGTCGCCGCCGACCTCGTCGCGATGCGGCGTCACCTCCACGCCAACCCGGAACTTTCCAACGAGGAGCGCGCCACGCAGGCCTATATCCTCGAGCGCATCGGCCTTGCCGGCATAGAGGGCGCGAAGCCCGCCGCCGGCACCGGAGTCGTCGTCGACATCGAGGGACGGCAGCGGCCGTCCAACCGCTGCGTGCTGGTGCGGGCCGACATCGACGCGCTGCCGCTCCACGAGGATACCGGGCTCGATTTCGCCTCGCGCACGCCGGGCGTCATGCATGCCTGCGGCCACGACGCCCACACGGCGATGGCCTTCGCCGCCATGCGCTCGCTCCATCGCCTGCGCGACAGCTTCTCCGGCACGGTGCGGTTCGTGTTCCAGCCGGCCGAGGAGGCCGAGCCGCTGGGCGGGCGGCGCATCGTCGAGGAAGGCTGGCTGAACGGCGTCGAGGCCGCCATCGGCATCCATGTCGATCCCTATATGGAGACCGGCAAGGTCGCGGTCGGCGAGGGCCCGTTCACGCTCGCCGCCGACAGCTTCGACATCACGGTCAGCGGCGTCGCCGCCCACGCGGCCAAGCCGCATGAGGGAACCGACGCGCTGGAGATCGGCTGCGCCATCGTCGCCGCGCTCAACCGCATCGCCGGGCGCGAGACCGGGCCGTTCGAGGCGTCGGCGCTGTCGGTTACGCGCTTCCTCGCCGGCCAGTCCTACAACGTGCTGGCCGACAGGGCGGCGATCAGCGGCACGTTCCGCAGCGGCGGCGAGGCGACGCGCGCGCGGGGCCTCCGGCGCATCGAGGAGATCGCCACCGGCATCGCCGCCGCGCACGGCGCCTCCGCCGACGTGCGGATCGTCCGCGGCGAGCCGCCGGTGGTCAACGACGCGGCGATGGTCCGGGTCGTCGCCGAGGCCGCGACCGCCTGCCTCGGCGATAGCGCGCTGGTCGTCGCCTCCGGCTGGGAGGCGGCCGACGATTTCGGCTTCTACAGCGAGCGCGTCCCGTCGGTCTATTTCCGGCTCGGCGTGCGCGACCCGGCCGCAACGGAGGCGTATCCGCTGCACCATCCGCGGATGAACGTCGACGAGAACGCGCTCATCCCCGGCGCGGAAACGCTGATCGCCAGCGCGCTCGGCGCGCTCGAACTGCCGCGCGGCGAATAGGGCGGAATTTTCTCGTGCCGTCAGAGCATTTTGCAGCCAGACGGGACCGTCTGGCGTCGCATAAATGCGGCTAAAGCAAACCGCTAGAGCGGCAGCCCGGATTTATCCGGGCGTCCGCCGCTCTAGTTGTGAGCTTTCGGGAGGTTGTCCATTCGGACCGGACCGGGGAGACTGGAGTTACCAAGCTTCAGCATCCACCGGAGGGTCCGAATGAACATCCACAAGAATGCCCGCCTGACGCCGTTGCGTCGAGAGGAGATGGCGCTGTCGGTGATTGAGGGGCGTCTTTCCCAAGCCCATGCGGCACGGACCTATGGCGTGTCGGCGAAGATCGTGGCGCGCTGGGTGGAGCGCTACAAGGCGGAAGGGCGGTCCGGCATGGGCGACCGATCCTCGCGGCCCGCCCATATGCCGCAGGCCACCGCGGCGTCGATCGCCGAGCGTATTGTGGTGCTGCGTCGGCTGCGCTGGACCGGCAAGCACATTGCCCATGAGGTTGGCGTCTCGCCGGCCACCGTCAGCCGGGTGCTCAGGCGCGCCGAGCTGTCGCGGCTCAAGGACATCGAGCCGGCCGCGCCGGTCAGGCGCTACGAACGTGCCCATCCCGGCGAGATGATCCATATCGACATCAAGAAACTCGGCCGGTTCGACCGCGTCGGCCATCGCATCACCGGCGATCGGCGCGGCCAGTCCAACAGTCGCGGCATCGGCTGGGAGTTCGTCCATGTCGCCATCGACGATGCCTCGCGCATCGCCTTCAGCCAGATCCTGCCCGACGAGAAGAAGCAAAGCGCCGTCGCCTTCCTCACGGCGGCAGTCGCCTACTACGCCAGCCTCGGAATCACCGTCACTCGCGTCATGACCGACAACGGCTCGTGCTATCGCTCGAAGGCTTTCGCGCGCGCTTGCCGCGAATTCGGCCTCAAGCACATCCGAACCAGGCCCTACACGCCGCGCACAAACGGCAAGGCCGAGCGCTTCATCCAGACCGCCTTGCGCGAGTGGGCCTATGCCGTGGCCTATCCGACATCACGCCACCGTGCCGCTGAACTGCCGATCTGGCTCCACCGCTACAATTGGCATCGCCCGCATGGCAGCCTAAAGTCCAAACCACCAATCAGTCGCCTCCATCTAACCGGCGACAACCTCTTGAGGCTCCACAGCTAGTCGACGGCGATGGCCTCGATCTCGACCAGCAGGTTCGGCCCGGCCAGCCCCTTGACGATCAGCAGCGTCGTCGCCGGCGGCGGCGAGGGCAGGGCGCCGGCGGCCGCTTCCATGAACGCCGGCACGTCGGCCTCGTCGGTCAGGTAGATCGTGACCTTGGCGAGGTTGCCCGGCCCCATGCCGGCGGCGGCGAGGACGGCGTTGACGTTCGCCGTGGCGAGCCGCGCCTGCTCGGCGATGCCGGCTCCGGCCTGCCCGGTCGCATCGACGCCGACTTGGCCGGAGATGTAGAGCGTCCGTTGCGGAGCCGTAACGAGCGCGCCGGGGCTTAGATAGGGAAGGCTGGGGAAGCCTTCAGGTGTGACCATCTCGATCATGTCGTTGTCCTTTCGGGGCTGGGGCTTTCGGGGTTGAGGGAAGAAGGCGGGGTCGTCCGCTGCGTCCTGAGCTGCGCGAAGGTGAGCCGGACGGAACGGGCGAGCTCGTCCATCGGCAGCCCGCTGCGCGAAAGCGTCAGGATGCCGTGATAGAGGGTGAGGAGCTGCATCATCGCTCCGGCGGCGACCTCGGCGCCCAACTCGCGCGTCAAGACGTCGCTGAACGCGTCGCGCAGCAGGGCCATGGTGGCATCGATGCTTTCGCGCGCCGGGCTGTCCTCGCGGCCGAACTCGACGATCGAGTTGGTGACGAGGCAGCCGAAGCCGTCGGCCAGCGGCGGCTCAAGCACCGACAGAAACAGGCCTTCGAGGTCATCGAGCGTCGCCTCGCCGCCGGCGAAATGACGGATCCTTTCGGCAACGAAACCATGCACGTAACGCTCGAGCGCCGCCCGGAACAGACCGGCCTTGTCGCCGAAGGCGTTGTAGATGCTGCCCGAGACCAGCCCGGTCGCCTTCTCCAGCGCGGCGATGGAGATGTCGCGGTAGCCATGCATGCGGAAGGCGTTGGCCGCCGCCATCAGCACGGTGTCGCGATCGAATGTTCTGCGTCGTCCCATGGAAGGGATATTAGAATATTTATTCTAGAATACAATCTCTAAAATGATGCGCCTATAATCCGGAGCAATCCGGGATCATCCGGGATCGGTAGGCGCCGCCCCTCATCCGCCCTTCGGGCACCTTCTCCCCGCAAGCGGGGAGAAGGAATGCCGACCGCAATCCTCGCAGTTTCTCTCGCCATGCCTGCGATTGGCGAAGCAAGGACGACGGCTCTCTTCTCCCCGCTTGCGGGGAGAAGGTGGCGGCAGCCGGATGAGGGGCGGCTCCGGAGGTTCCGGAATGATCCCAAAGTCGGGGTGCCGTTCGGTTCAGGTCAGGGCTGGCGCTTCGCCGTTGGCGAGGCCGCAGCCCGGCGTCAGGCGGGCGGGGCCGCCGGTTCGCGGGGGCTGACGGCGGCGGCGGCGAGCTGGTTGAGATTGACGGTGCCGAGCGCCGTGCCGTCGGGCCCGGTGACGACGAGCCCGGCCTGCGCGCCGTGGACGATCAGGCGCATCGCCTCCTCGACGGTGGTGCCGGCGGCGACGGTGGGGCCGCCGGGCGCGGCGCCGGGGGAAAGCGGGGTCATCACCGCCTCGACCTGGACGACGCGGCCGCGATTGACCTCGCGCACGAAGTTCTCGACATAGTCGTCGGCGGGCCGCAGGACGATGTCCTGGCTGGTGCCCTGCTGCACCACCTCGCCGTCGCGCAGGATGGCGATGCGGTCGCCGAGCCGGAGCGCCTCGTCGAGGTCGTGGGTGATGAAGACGATGGTCTTGCGGATTTCCTTCTGGATGTCGAGCAGCACCGTCTGCATGTCGGTGCGGATCAGCGGGTCGAGCGCCGAGAAGGCCTCGTCCATCAGGAGGATCGGCGCGTCGTTGGTCAGGGCGCGGGCGAGGCCGACGCGCTGCTGCATGCCGCCCGAGAGCTGGTTGGGGTAGTGCTTCTCGAAGCCGGAAAGGCCGACGCGCTCGATCCAGCGCATCGCAGCCTCGACTTGGGCGCCGCGCGGCACGCCCTGTATCTCCAGCCCGTAGACGGTGTTCTCCAGCACGTCGCGATGCGGCAGCAGCGCGAATTTCTGGAACACCATCGCCGTCTTGTGGCGGCGGAATTCGCGCAGCTCCTTCGGGCTCATCTTCACCACGTCCTCGCCGCCGACGAGGATCTCGCCCGCGGTCGGGTCGATCAGCCGGTTGATGTGGCGGATCAGCGTCGACTTGCCGGAGCCCGACAGGCCCATGATGACCTGGATGCGGCCGGCGGGCATCGAGATGTCGATGTTGCGCAGCCCGAGCACATGGCCGTGGCGCTCGTTCAGCTCGGCCTTGGTGATGCCCTCCTCGACCAGCGGCACCATGGCGGCGGCGTCCGCGCCGAAGATCTTCGACAGCTTCCTGATCTCGATGCCGTATTGCGCGGCGCTCTCCTTAGCCATGGACGATCTCCAGATGCTTCTGCAGGCGCCGGCCGTAGGCCTGGCTGACGCGGTCGAAGATGATGGCGATGCCGACGATGGCGAGGCCGTTGAAGACACCCATGGTGAAGTACTGGTTGTTGATGGCGCGCAGCACCGGCTGGCCCAGCCCCTGCACGCCGATCATCGAGGCGATGACCACCATGGCAAGCGCCATCATGATCGTCTGGTTGATGCCGGCCATGATGGTCGGCAGCGCCAGCGGCATCTGGACGTTCTTCAGCTTCTGCCAGCCCGACGAGCCGAAGGCGTCGGCCGCCTCCAGGACGTCCTTGTCGACCAGCCTTATGCCGAGGTTGGTCAGCCGGATGATCGGGGGGATGGCGTAGATGACGACCGCGATCACGCCCGGCACGCGGCCGATGCCGAGCAGCATCACCACGGGGATGAGGTAGACGAAGCTCGGCATGGTCTGCATCACGTCGAGCACCGGGTTGACGATGCCCTGCGCCCGGTCCGAGCGCGACATCAGGATGCCGATGGGGATGCCGAGCGCGATGGCGACAACGGTGCAGACGAAGATCATCGACACGGTGCGCATCGTGTCTTCCCACATGTCGAAATAGCCGATGACCAGCAGCGTCAGCACGCTGCCGAGAACGATCTTCCAGCTGCGGCTGGCGAACCAGGCGATGGCGGCGATGGCGAGGATGACGACCGGCCACGGCGTGTTGAGCATCAGCCGCTCGGCATGGATCAGGAACTGGCGCAGCGGCTCGAAGAAGCCCTCGATCGTGCCGCCCCAGGCGCGCGTGAAGGTGCGGAAGCCGTCGTCGATCGCCCGCCTCAGTTCGCGCAGCGTGGCGTCGTCCATGTGCGGAAATGACCAGAACCAGTCCATAGCGATCCCCTTGTTCCGCCTCGATGCGGCTTCTTGTCGTTTGCCGCCGGCCCGCGCGGCCGGCGCGTCCGGATCGGCGCAAGACGAAGCGCCCGGAAGGCCGGTCGTTCAGACCGGCCCCGGACACCTCGATGCCCCCTGCCGAAAGGCGGACGTCAGAGCGCCGCCTTGATCTTCTCGGCCGCCTCGGGCGAGACCCACTCCTTCCAGATGTCCTCGTTGTTCTGGAGGAAGTGCTTCGCGCCGTCCTCGCCAGTGGCCTGGCTGTCGGTCATCCACGCCATCAGCGCGTTGACGGTGCCGCTCTCCCAGGCCCGCTTGTTGAGATAGGCCATCACGTCCTCGCCGGCGCGCTCGGCGAAGCTCGCCGTCACCAGCGTCTGCACCGTGTCGGCCGGCCAGTCGTTCTTCTGCGGGTCCGGGCAGTCGGCCACCGTGTTGCAGCGGTGCCATTCCTCCTCGTTGAGCGGCACGCCGTGCTCGAGCTTGACCATCTCGTAGCGGCCGAGCAGCGCGGTCGGCGACCAGTAGTAGCCGACCCAGCCTTCCTTGCGCTCGTAGGCGCGGGCGATCGAGCCGTCGAGGCCGGCCGCCGAGCCGGTGTCGACGAGGCGGAAGCCCGCCGCCTCGGCCCCGTAGGCCTTGTAGAGCTGGCCGGTGACGACCGTGCCGCCCCAGCCGGCCGGGCCGTTGTGGACCGCGCCCTTGCTCGGGTCCTCCGGGTCGGGGAACAGGTCGGGCCGCTTCAGCGCGTCGTCGATGGTCTTGATGTCGGGGTTGGCGTCGGCGACGTATTTGGGGATCCACCAGCCCTGCACCGCGCCGTCCGAGATCGCGACGGCAGCGCCGACGATGCGGCCTTCCTCGATGCCGCGGCCGACGACCTCGGGCACGAGGTCGACCCAGCCCTCGGGCGCGAGATCGGGGTCGCCGCGCTCGACCATCGAGGTGATGGTCGGCACCGTGTCGCCGCTGATGATCGAGGCGTTGCAGCCATAGCCGTTGTTGAGGATGAACTGGTCGAGGCTCGCCAGCACCTCGGCGCTCTGCCAGTTCATGCTGGCAATGGTGACGTCGCCGCACTCGGCATGCGCGGCCGTGCCAAGCGCCGCCAGAAGCCCCGCGGCCAGGCAGGTCGATGCGAGATATGTCTTCATTGTTCGTTTCCCTCTTCTTCGCTGTTGTTCTGGAAGCCGTTTGTGGCTCCTTTGCCGCATGCCGGGACCGGCATGCGGTCGTGCATTGAAGTGCGCAGCGTCGTCCTCGTTTTTCCTCCCGGTCTCGTCCGTGCCTGCGGGCACCGAAGGTTCCGGCTTCCGGACGCGTCCCCGGAAAGCCCCTGAGGGTACTTTCCGATTTTTCCCGCGCCGCTGAAAGCCTATTTGCGACAGCGATGTCGAATCCAGCACAGCACATCGCATTGATGGCCCGCCCGGCGGCCGGATGCCGCCTCGCCTGCCGTCAGAACCGCGTCTCGTTTTCCCGCGCCAGCGCGTCGAACGCGTCGGAATCGGGGATGTAGCGCCGGGCGTCGTCGTCCCAGCGCCACGTCGCGGCGATGGTGCGCGTTCCCGGTTCCGGGACGGCGGCATCGCCGCAGTCCGCGCCGGTCGCGGCGGTCAGCTCGGTCACGCTCGCCGCGATGTCGGGGAAGGGGCCTTCCGCGCCGGACCGGACCGCGAGCCGCTGCGTCCGCTCGTAGGCACAGGTGCGCTCGTCGAGCGTGAAGATGGTGTCGACCAGCTCGAGCCGGTCGCCGCGCACGAGGATCAGCGCCGTCGCCGCGTAGCTCTGGCCGGAGTTCCAGTGGACGCTGCTGGTGATCAGGAGATCGTTGCCGCCGAGCGGCAGCCGGGCCGGTTCGGCGAAGCCGGTGAACCGGTCGAAGCCGACATCGGCGGCATCGACGAGCCGCGGCTCGCCCGCCATGTCGAAGAGGGCGAGGATGGCGGGGGCCATGGCCGCGTCCTCCACTGGGCCGGGGTCGAGCAGCAGCGCCAGCCGCTGCGCACCGCCGGGCCCCAGCGGCACGGCCGCGATCCGCACCGGCCCGACGGGCGCGGGCAGGGGGTTGGCCATGTCCTCGCCGCCGATATGCCGGAAATCCGCTGTCCCGTCCCCGGGCAGGACGAGCCGGACGAGGTCGGCATAGGTGCGCTCGGCTGCCCATGGCAGCGGATCGGCGGGTTCGGGACGGGAGACCGGCTCGCCGAGGCTGCCGCCGGCGGCGGCGAGCAGCAATGCAAGGGCGGCCGCGGCCGCGCGCACCGGAATGGCCATCATGCAACTCCTCAGTTTCGCGCTGCCTGCCGCCTCAGGGGCAGGTCGTCACCTGGTTGGAGCAGGTGCCGGCGGTCCAGCCACGCAGACGGGGGCCGGTCGAAACCCCGTCGATCGTCAGCACCCCCTCGACCTCGACCCAGTCGCCCCGGCAGGCGTGGATGCGCTCGACGAGGATCGAATCCGGCCCGTAGCGGCCGCGGTCGAGGCTGCCGATGAGCGTCGCCACCACGGCGTCGTCGTTCGAGGGGCCGGCATGCAGGTGCCGGTGGTTGAGCCGCAGCCCGATATGGCGGCCCGACACCCAGCCCTCGCCCCGGAAGACGAAGTCGATCGGCTCGTCGAAGATATAGTCGAGCACCCAGCCTTCCGAGATGCGCAGCCAGCCGTCGTGCGAGCCGGTGATCGACACCTCGGTGGCGAAGCGCTCGCCGCCGACCTCCCGCGCCGCCGGAAGGTTGCCGATGACCGGCGCGTCGGCCGTCGGCGCGGCGCGGACGTTGAGCCCGTTGGGGTCGGGATCGGTCGACCAGGCGGAGATCGTGCAGGCCTCGATCTCGGCGGCGGCGGCCGCGACGGGGGCGAGGCACAGCAGCGCGGCAAGCCCCGATACGGCATTCCATCGGCCCCGAACCGCCATCCGCGCTGCCCTCCGTCGGCCACACCGGCCGCGATGCATCCCGCCAGCATAGCACCGTTGCGCGTTTGCGTCCGCAAATACGACGCGGCTGCCTTAGAGCGAGGGCAGGAGCTGGCGGATATGGTTGCCGAAGGCGCGCGTCGCGGCCGAGGGCTCGACCTCGGGATAGGCGATCTCGACGCCGAGGCTGGGCAGCGGCGGCAGGGGCGCGCCGAGGATGTGCAGGTCCGGCGGCACCGCCTTTTCCGTCATCACCGAGATGGCGAGGCCCGAGCGGGTGACGCCGATCAGCCCGGCGAGGCTGTTGCTGGCCTGCGAGATCCGGTAGCGCAGCCCGGCGCGGGCCATCGCGTCGCAGGCGGCCTTGTGGTCCATGGTGTTGGAGGCCGACAGCGCCAGCGGCAGCACAGCGCCGAAATTGTGCAGCGCCAGCGTCGGCTGCCAGCCGACCCACACCAGCGGCTCGGTGCGGACGATGTCGTCGGCCTCGGTCCAGGTGGGGACCGAGACCAGCCCGACGTCGATCTGCTTCAGGTGCAGCAGCTTGCGCAACTGGTCGGTCGGCGCGGCGACAACCCTGATCTCGACATCGGGGTGCATGCGGCCGAAGCTCTTCAGGAGGGTCGGGAAGAAGGCGATCAGGTAGTCCTCGGGGCTGCCGTAGACGATGGTGCCGCGCAGGCCGTCGCTGGAGAAGGCCGAGACAGCCTCGTCGTGGATGCTCAGCATGCGCTCGGCATAGTCGAGCAGCCGCTCGCCGCCGCTGGTCAGCCGCACGCCGGTGCCGCCGCGGTGCAGCAGGCCCTGGCCGCACAGCTGCTCCAGCTTCTGCATCTGCATCGTCACCGCCGACTGGGTGCGGCCGACCTGAAGCGCCGCCGCGCTGATCGAGCCGGAGCGGGCCACCTGCACGAAAGTCGCCAGCAGGCGCAGGTCGAGGGGCGTCTTCATATCAGTTCCATTGATACCTTGAGCCGAACATTATCAATTTTACTAACTTCGCATCAAGCCCTACGCTTCTGCGAAAGATGTGAAGAACGGGGAGGCCGGGCGTGTCGAGGAACGACGAGGCAGCATTCTGGAACGCGGTCGAGCGGCATGTGGTGCGCTATGGCGGCGCCTTTGACCCGGCGATCATCGAGCGGGCGGCCGGCTCCTTCGTCTACGACGCCGACGACCGGGCGATCCTCGATTTCACCTCCGGCCAGATGAGCGCCGTGCTCGGCCACACCCACCCGCGCATCGTCGAGACCGTCAAGCGGCAGGTCGACAAGGTGGCGCATCTGTTCTCCGGCATGCTGTCGCGCCCGGTGGTGGAGCTCTCCGAACGCCTCGCCGCGCTGGCGCCCGGCCTCGACAAGGTGCTGCTGCTGTCGACCGGAGCAGAGTCGAACGAGGCCGCCATCCGCATGGCCAAGCTGGTGACCGGCAGGCACGAGATCGTCGCCTTCTCGCGCAGCTGGCACGGCATGACCAATGCGGCCGCGTCCGCCACCTACAGCGCCGGGCGCAAGGGTTATGGCCCGCCGGCGGTCGGCTCGCTCGCCATCCCGACGCCGAACAGCTTCCGCCCGCGCTTCCGCAATCCCGACGGCTCGCTCGACTGGCAGGCCGAGCTCGACGACGCCTTCGCGCTGGTCGACAGCCAGTCGACGGGGAGCCTCGCCGCCTTCATCGCCGAGCCGATCCTGTCGAGCGGCGGCATGCTGGAATTGCCACAGGGCTATCTCGCGGCGCTGAAGCGCAAATGCGAGGAGCGCGGCATGCTGCTGATCCTCGACGAGGCGCAGACCGGCATCGGCCGCACCGGCGACATGTTCGCCTTCCAGCGCGACGGCGTCACGCCGGACATCCTCACCATCTCCAAGACCGTCGGCGCCGGCCTGCCGCTGGCGGCGATGATGACGACGGCCGCCATCGAGGAGGCCGCGCACGAGCGGGGCTTCCTGTTCTACACCACCCACGTCTCAGACCCGCTGCCCGCCGCGGTGGGCCTCACCGTACTCGACGTGGTGCGCGACGAGGGCCTCGTCGCGCGCGCCCGCGATCTGGGCGCGAGGCTGCATGACGGCCTGTCGGCGCTGAAGGCGCGCCACGAATGCGTCGGCGACGTGCGCGGGCGGGGCCTGTTTCTCGGCGTCGAGATCATCAGGGACGAGGCGAGCCGCGCGCCCGACCACGAGCTCGGCGCGCGCATCGCGCGCGAGGCGTTCCGGCGCGGCCTCAACATGAACATCGTCAAGCTGCCCGGCATGGGCGGCGTCTTCCGCATCGCCCCGCCGCTGACGATCTCCGAGGACGAGATCGACCTCGGGCTCAGGATCATCGGCGAGGCGATCGAGCACGAGACCGCCGCCGCCTGACGGCGGCGTAAGCCACGACTTTCAGGGTGCGAGCGTAGATGAGCGACACTGGAACGCAGGGAGAGGCCGCCGTCGCGGCGGTGAGGGAAGGAAAGCCGGAGGGCACGGTCAAGGTTCTGGTCGCCAAGATGGGGCTGGACGGCCACGATCGCGGCGCCAAGGTGGTGGCCCGCGTGCTGCGCGATGCCGGCATGAGCGTGCTCTATACCGGCCTCTACAAGACGCCGGCGCAGGTGGTCGATGCCGCGCTCGATGAGAATGTCGACGTGATCGGCGTCAGCCTCCTGTCGGGCTCGCATGTGCCGTTGTTCCAGGAGCTGGGCAAGGCCCTCCAGGAGAAGGATGCGGGCCACATCTTCGTCGTCGCCGGCGGCGTCATCCCCGAGCAGGACTACGAGGCGCTCTACGATGCCGGCGTCGACGTCATCGTGCCGCAGGAGGCGCGCTCGGAGCTGATCGTCGAGACGATCACCAATCTGATCGCGGATCGCGGCAACCGATGACGGACGAGGCGGAGGCCACAACGATGAAACTTTACCGCGACGAGGCCATCGCGGACATCCGCGCCCGGCAGGCCGAGTGGGAGGAGCGCGAGCTCGCCGCGACGCTGAAGGCGCGGCCCGAGGAGAAGCCCGTCTACGAGACCGAGAGCGGCATCCCCTTGAAGCGCGTCTACACCGCCGCCGATGTCGCCGACATCCCGGGCGAGGACCTCGGCTTTCCCGGCGCCTACCCGTTCACGCGCGGGGCCTATCCGACGATGTATCGCGGCCGGCCGTGGACGATCCGACAGGTCGCCGGCTTCGGCAACCCGGAGGCCACCAACCAGCGCTACAAATACATGATCGCCACCGGCCAGACCGGGCTTTCGACCGATTTCGACCTGCCGACCCTGCTCGGCTTCGATTCCGACGACCCGATGGCCTTCGGCGAGGTCGGGCGCTGCGGCGTCGCCATCGACACCATCGACGATGTCGACCGGCTGTTCGACGGCATCGACCTCGAGAAGATCTCGGTGTCGCTGACCATCAACCCCTCCGCCTGGGTCGTCTATTCGATGTTCGTCGCCGTCGCCGAGCAGCGCGGCTACGATCTCGCCAAGCTGACGGGTACGCTCCAGGCCGACCCGCTGAAGGAATATGTCGCCCAGAAGGAGTGGATCTATCCGGTGCGGCCGGCGGTGCGCCTCTTACGCGACCTCATCGTCCACAGCGCGGCGGCGACGCCGAAGATGAACCCGATCAGCCTGAGCGGCTACCACCTGTCGGACGTCGGCGGCAACGCCATCCAGGAAGTCGCCTTCATCATGGCCTTCACCATCGCCTATTGCGAGGAGGTCGTCGCCGCCGGGATGGATATCGACGACTTCGCGCCGCGCCTCTCCTTCTTCTTCATCAGCCATCAGGACTTCTTCGAGCAGATCTGCAAGTTCCGTGCGGCGCGGCGCATCTACGCGAAGATCATGGCCGAGCGCTTCGGGGCGAAGAAGCCGGAATCGATGCGGCTGCGCGTCCACGTCCAGACCGCCGCGATGAGCCTGACCAAGATCGAGCCGCACAACAACCTGATGCGCACAGCGATCCAGGCGCTGGGCGCCGTGCTCGGCGGCTGCCAGAGCATGCACACCAACGGCCTCGACGAGGCCTTCGCCATCCCGACCGAGGAGGCGATGAAGCTCGCCATCCGCACCCAGCAGATCATCCGCGACGAGATCAACGTCACCTCCGTGGTCGACCCGCTCGGCGGCTCCTATTTCGTCGAGCGCCTGACCTCGGACATGGAGGCCGAGATGTGGAAGGTGCTCAACGAGGTCGAGGAGCGCGGCGGCGCGGTCAAGCTGGTCGAGGAGGGCTGGTTCCAGCAGAAGCTGGCCGATTCCGCCTACGACACCTTCAGGAAGTTCGACAGCGGCGAGAAGATCTCGGTCGGCGTCAACCACCATGTCGACGCCGCGAGCAGCGCGGCCGAGGTCGACATCCACCCCTATGACGAGAGCTGCACCCAGTTGCAGGTCGACCGGCTCGCCGCGCTGCGCGCTGCCCGCGACAACGCCCGCGTCGAGGCACTTTTGCAGGAGCTGGCGGCGCAGGCCCGCACCGAGGACGTCAACCTCGTCCCCAAGACCATCGAGCTGGTCAAGGCGAGGGCGACGCTCGGCGAGATCTGCGGCGCGCTGCGCGAGGTCTGGGGCAGCTACAGCGAACCGCTGATCGTATGAGGAGACATTCATGAACGGGACAGTCGTCGCGACGACCGAGGGAGCCGTCGCCTGGCTCAGGCTCAACCGGCCGGACCGGCTCAACGCCATGAACCGGGCGCTCGTCGACGATCTTTCCGCGGCGCTGGCCGCGGCCGAGGCGGACGAGGCGGTGCGCGCCATCGTCCTGCACGGCGAGGGCAGGGCGTTCTGCTCCGGCGACGACCTGAAGGACCTCGACGCCCAAACCGGATCCGAGGCGGCGACGCAGGACTGGGTCGAGGCCATCCAGGGCATCACCCGCCAGATCATGGGCTCGCGCAAGATCGTCATCGCCGCGGTGCATGGCTGGTGCGTCGGCGGCGCGCTCGAATGGGTCGTCAACTGCGATTTCCGGCTGTTCGCCGACACTACCCGCTGGTTCTTCCCCGAGGTCGGCTACGGCTTCTTCGTCACCGGCGGCGTCACCGCGCTGCTGACCAAGCAGGCCGGGCCGCAGACGACCAAGGAGCTGCTGATCCTCGGCGAGCGCCAGGATGCCCAACGGGCGCTCGAGCTCGGCATCGCCTGGAAGCTGGTTCCCGAGGGCGAGTTGCTGGCGCGCGCCCGCGCGCTGGCACAGGCCGTCGCGACGCGCCCCGCCGAGGCGGTCGCCGCCGCCAAGCACGCCATCAACGAAGGCTTCCACTCCTCCCTCGCCGAGGCGATGGAACGCGAGACGGCGCAGACCGTGCGCGGCTTCCTCTCGGCCGAGGCGCAGGCGCGGGCGAAAGAGTTCTGACCGTGCGGATCGACCTCGCCGACATCCCCTCCGTGCCGCTCGTCCCCGGCGGGCACGACGACATCGACAACCGGGTTCTGCCGAAGATCCTGCGCCTTCAGGCCGAGCGGCTGGGCGCGGCGCCGTTCATCGACATATGCGGCCGCACGGCGAGCTTCGAGGAGATGTTCACCCTCTCCAGCCGTCTGGCCAACGGCTTGCGCGCGCTCGGCGTCGCCCAGTTCGACCGCGTGGCGATGGTCCTGCCCAACGGCATGGATTGCGTCCTGTCGTGGTTCGCGCTGTCGGCGCTCGGCGCCATCGAGGTGCCGATCAACCCGGAGCTGAAGGGCGATTTCCTCTGCCATAACATCGGCAAGTGCGGCGCCGGTCTCGTCATCGCCCATGCGAGCGTGCTGGACGAGATCGCGAAGGTCGAGGCGCGCCTTCCCTCTTTTCGCACCCTCGTCGTGGTCGACGGCGATGCGGCCGACGCGCGCGCGGCGGGCGTGAGGGTCGGCCGGGTCGTCGCCTTCGGCGAATGCCTGTCGCCGCGCGCCGATCTCGACCCGGTCGACGTCCATTACTCGCACCCGATCGCGATCCTCTACACCTCGGGCACGACCGGGCCGGCCAAGGGCGCGCTGATGTCGCATCACCATTGCTATTCCTGGGCGGCGGCGATGGCGATGAATCTCGGCTACACCGGCGCGGACAGCTATTTCTCGCCGCTGCCGCTGTTCCACACCGACGCGCAGATGTTCGGCGTCTACCTGCCGCTGATCCACGGCACGCGGGCGACGCTGGTCGAGCGCTTCAGCGCCAGCCGGTTCTGGGGCGAGGTCCGCGCCAGCGGCGCGACGGCGACCAACCTCCTCGGCGCGATGGCCGCCATCCTGATGAAGATGCCCGAGTGCGCCGACGACGCCGGCAATCCCGTGCGCGTCGCCCAGTGCATCCCCATGGTGCCGGACAAGGCGGCGTTCGAGCGCCGCTTCGCCATGCGGCTCGTCACCGGCTACGGCCAGACCGAGACCAGCTTTGTCACCCTCGACACCGTCGACGAGACGAAGCCGGGCGCGTGCGGGCGGCCCCATCCCGACTGGGAGGTGGCGGTCGTCGACGAGGCCGACAATCCGCTGCCGCCCGGCACGGTCGGCGAGATCGTCGCCCGGCCGAGGAAGAGCTGGACCATGTTCTCCGGCTATTACGGCGACGAGGCGCGCACCGTGCAGACCCTGCGCAACCTCTGGTATCACTCGGGCGATGCCGGCTTCATGGACGAGGACGGCTGGCTCCATTTCCGCCACCGCCTCAACGAGGCGATCCGCCGGCGCGGCGAGAACATCTCGGCCTACGAGGTCGAGCACGTCGCCGAGGCCCATGCCGACATCGTCGAGAGCGCGGCGTTCGGCGTGCCGTCCGAGTTCACCGAGGAGGACATCATGGTCGTGGCGATGCGGCGCGAGGGCTCGGCCGTCGATGCCGCCGGCCTCCTCGCCCATTTCCGCGCCCACGCGCCGCGGCACATGGTGCCGCGCTACATCGAGATCGTCGATGCGCCGCTGCCGCGGACCCCGACCGAGAAGATCGCCCGCACCGAGCTGAAGAAGAAGGGGCCCGGCCCCGGCACCTTCGACCGGGGCGAGCGGTAGCGCAATGGATTGCGGCCGCCGGGAGAAGGCACCCGCCGGCGCCGCACCTCAGGAGAAGGTGCCAATGGGAGTGGACATGAAACGGATTCTTGCAGCCAGCACCATGCTGGGCGTCGTCGTCGCCGGTCCGGCCTGGGCCGAGATCAAGATCGCCACCGCCGGTCCGATGACCGGGCAGTACGCCTCGTTCGGCGCGCAGATGAAGGCGGGCGCCGAGCTCGCGGTCGAGCACATCAACGCCGCCGGCGGCGTCAATGGCGAGCAGTTGAAGCTCGAGATCGGCGACGACGCCTGCGACCCGAAGCAGGCTGTCGCGGTCGCCAACCAGTTCGCGGGCTCCGGCGTCGTCCTCGTCGCCGGCCATTTCTGCTCGGGCTCGTCGATCCCGGCCTCGGCCGTCTATGCCGAGGAAGGCATCATCCAGATCTCGCCGGCCTCGACCAACCCGGTCTATACCGACGAGCGCCCCGGCCCCGGCATCTTCCGCATGTGCGGCCGCGACGACCAGCAGGGCGAGATCGCCGGCCAGTTCATCCACGAGCGGTTCCCGGACAAGAAGGTGGCGTTCATCCACGACAAGACCGCCTACGGCCAGGGCCTCGCCGACGCGACCATGGCGGCCTATGAGGCGGCGGGCGGCAAGCCGGCGCTCTACGAGGCCTACACCGCCGGCGAGAAGGACTACACCGCGCTCGTCTCCAAGCTGAAGGCCGAGGGCGTCGGCGTGCTGCATGTCGGCGGATACCACACCGAGGCCGGGCTGATCGCCCGCCAGATGCGCGAGCAGGGCATGGACACGGTGCTGATGTCCGGCGACGGCCTGACGACGGAGGAATACTGGGCGATCACCGGCGAGTCCGGCGAAGGCACGCTGATGACCTTCTCGCCCGACCCGCGCAAGAACCCGGACGCCGCGCCGCTGGTCGAGCAGTTCCGTGCCAAGGGCGTCGAGCCGGAAGGCTACGTGCTCTACACCTACGCCTCGGTGCAGGCCTGGGCCGAGGCGGCCAACACCGCCGGCACGACCGAGTTCGACGCGGTGGTCAAGGCGCTGAACGAAGGCACCTTCAAGACCGTGCTCGGCGAGTCGGGCTTCGACGACAAGGGCGACGTCAAGCTGCCCGGCTACGTCATCTACGAGTGGAAGGCCGGCAAGTACGACTATCTGGAGAACTAGCTTCCGGACCGGCGAAGGCCTCCTCGCCGGGGGCCTTCGCCGTCGACAACGATGCCTCGGTCCGCAGATTGCAGATGCTTCGGGACAGGCCCGGGCATGACGCAGGGACGGAGAGATTTGCGGCTTCGTCGCCGCCAGCGCCTATCCCGCCGCCGCGACTCGCGCGGACTTGGCGGCCAGCCTCGCGCGGATGCGGGCGGGGTCGATGCGCGGCGTCGCTGCGAACAGCACCCTGGTGTAGGGATGTTCGGGCGCGGCGAAGATGGCGTCGCGCGGGCGGTATTCGACCACCTCGCCCATCTGCATCACCATGACGTCGTCGGCGACGTGGCGCACGACCGAAAGGTCGTGCGAGATGAAGACGTAGGTCAGGTTGAACTCGTCCTGGAGGTCCTGCAACAGGTTGAGGATCTGCGCCTGCACGGACAGGTCGAGCGCCGAGACCGGCTCGTCGAGCACCAGCAGTTCGGGATTGACCATCAGCGAGCGGGCGATGGCGATGCGCTGGCGCTGGCCGCCGGAGAACATGTGCGGATAGCGGTTGAAATGCTCGGGGCCGAGGCCGACGCGCAGCAGCATCTGCATCGCCTTGTCGCGCCGCTCGGCCGCCGATAGCGGCGTGTTGAGCTTCAGTGGCTCGCCGAGCACGTCGCCGATCTTCTGGCGCGGGTTGAGCGAGCCATAAGGGTTCTGGAAGACGATCTGCACCTTGCGGCGCATCGCCTTCGATACCCCGGCGCGGATGTCGATCGTCTTTCCCTCGATCAGCAGCTCTCCTGCCGTCGGCGCGTCGATCATTGTGATGATGCGCGCGAGGGTCGACTTGCCGCAGCCGGATTCGCCGACGATGGCGAGCGTCCTGCCCCGCTCGACGGAAAGGTCGATGCCCTTCAGCGCCCGCACCACGCGCCGGCCGCCGAAGAGGCCGCCGCTCTCGTAGTCGCGCACGATCCCGCGCGTCTGAAGAACCGGAACCGCGCTCATGCCGGCGTCTCCCAGCTCGCGGTGGCGGCGACGGTGGGCAGCCGCCCGTCTCCGGCATTCTCTGGCAGGGCGGCGAGCAGCGCGCTCGTATAGGGGTTCTGCGGGTTTTCGAACAGCGAGAGCACGTCCGCGTCCTCCATCTTGCTGCCGCGATACTGGACGACCACGCGGTCGGCGGTCTCGGCGACCACGCCCATGTCGTGGGTGATGAGGACGAGCGCCATGCCGTTCTCGATCTGGAGCCGCAGCAGCAGGTCGAGGATCTGCTTCTGGATGGTGACGTCGAGCGCGGTGGTCGGCTCGTCGGCGATCAGCAGGCGCGGGTTGCAGGCGGTGGCGATGGCGATCATGACGCGCTGGCACTGGCCGCCCGACATCTGGTGCGGGAAGGAGGAAAGCCGCGCCTCGGGGGCGGGGATGCCGACGGCGTCGAGCAGCTCGATCGCCCGGCGCTTGCGCGCGGCGGCGTCGAGGGGCGTGTGGCGCGCCAGCGTCTCCATGATCTGGAAGCCGACGGTGAAGCAGGGATTGAGGCTGGCGATCGGCTCCTGGAAGATCATCGCCATGTCGCGGCCGGAGAGGCGGCGGCGCTCGGCCGGCGACAGTTTCAGGATATCGCGGCCCTCGAACAGCATCGCGTCGGCGCTGACGTCCGCCGTCGGCGGCAGCAGGCCCATCACCGCCAGCATCGCCACCGACTTGCCGGAGCCGGATTCGCCGACGATGGCCAGCACCTCGCCGGCATCGACCGAGATGTCGAGCCCTTTCACGGCGTGGAAGCGGCCGGCAGCGGTCTCGAACGACACGGTGAGGTTGCGGATTTCGAGCAGCGCCATGATCGTCAGCTCCGCTTCAGCTTGGGATCGAGGGCGTCGCGCAGGCCGTCACCCATGAGGTTGATGGCCAGCACGGTGATGAGGATGGCAAGGCCGGGGAAGGTGACGACCCACCAGGCGCGCTGGATGAATTCGCGCGCTTCGGCGAGCATCGTGCCCCATTCCGGCGTCGGCGGCTGCGCGCCCATGCCGAGGAAGCCGAGCGCCGCCGCGTCGAGGATCGCCGCCGAGAAGGCGAGCGTCGCCTGGACGATGAGTGGAGCGAGGCAATTCGGCAGGATGGTGAGGAACATCAGGCGCAGCGTGCCGGCGCCCGCGACCTTCGAGCCGACGACATAGTCCTTCGACTTCTCGGTCATCACGGCCGCGCGCGTCAGGCGCACGAAGTGCGGCTGGTTGACGAGCGAGATGGCGATCATGGCGTTCAAGAGGCCCGGCCCCAGAACCGCCACCAGCACGAGGGCAAGCAGCAGCGAGGGGAACGCCAGGATGATGTCCATGATGCGCATGATGAACGTATCGACCTTGCCGCGGAAATAGCCGGCGATAAGACCGATCAGCACACCCGAGACCACCGAAAGCGTCACGACGACGAGACCGATGAAGAGCGAGAAGCGCGCGCCGTAGATGAGGCGCGAGAGGATGTCGCGGCCGACCGCGTCTGTGCCGAGCAGGAACGCGGCGCGGCCGTTCTCGGTCCAGGCCGGCGGCACCAGCAGCGCGTCGCGAAACTGAGCCGCCGGGTCGTGCGGCGCGATCCACGGCGCCAGCACGGCGATGGCGACCATGGCCATGAACACGCCGAGGCCGACGACGGCGCCGCGGCTCCGGGTGAAATAGTGCCAGTTCTCGAAGAAGGGCGAGACCGGCTGCATGGCCGGGCCGGCGTCGAGCTTGATGGCGGCATCGGGTTCGGGCGCGGCGGGGGGCGGGGTCATCGTCATCGTCCGCTCCTTCACTTGTGCCGCACGCGCGGGTTGACCCAGCCGTAAAGCAGGTCGACCACGAGGTTGACGATCATGATGACGGCAGCGATCAGCATCAAGCCACCCTGCACCACGGCATAGTCGCGCTTGAAGACACTGTCGACCATCCACTTGCCGATGCCCGGCCAGGAGAAGATCGTCTCGGTAAGGATGGCGCCCGCGAGCAGCACGCCGACCTGAAGGCCGATCGTGGTGATGACGGGGATCATCGCGTTGCGCAGCGCATGCACGCCGATGACCCGGAACGGCGGCAGGCCCTTGGCGCGGGCGGTGCGGACATAGTCCTCGCCGAGCACTTCGAGCATGGCCGAACGGGTCTGGCGGGCGATGACGGCGAGCGGGATCGTCGCAAGGACGACCGTCGGCAGGATCAGGTAGGTCAGCGCCGATTTGAACGCCCCCGCCTGCCCGGAGATCAGGCTGTCGATCAGCATGAAACCGGTGACCTGCGGGAAGAAGTACATCAGCGAGATGCGCCCCGAGACCGGTGTCCAGCCGAGATAACCGGAGAAGAAGATGATGAGCAGCAGGCCCCACCAGAAGATCGGCATCGAATAGCCGACGAGGGCAACGCCCATGATCGACTGGTCGAGCCAGGTCCCGCGTTTCACCGCGGCGAAGACGCCGGCGGGAATGCCGAGCACGACGGCGACGATGATGGCGCAGAGCGAAAGCTCCAGCGTTGCCGGGAAGAGCAGCATGAAGTCATCGAGCACCGGCCGCTTGGTCGAGATGGACGAGCCGAAGTCGCCCTTGAGCAGCTGGCCGATATAGTCGACATATTGCCGCCACATCGGCTTGTCGAAGCCGAACTGCGCCATCAGCTCGGCATGGCGCTCGGGCGAGACGCCGCGCTCGCCGGCCATCAGCAGCACCGGGTCGCCGGGCAGCATGCGGATGAAGATGAAGGCGATCAGCGTGATGCCGATGAAGGTCGGGACGACCAGGATGAGGCGGCTAAGAGTGAAACGCAGCATCGCGACCCCGCAGGCGACGGCGGGCGGGCCGAGAGGGCCCGCCCGCCATGCATCATCGTCCGGTTACTCGGACTTGTCCACGCCGACGAAGCGATGGATGCCGAGCGGGTCCTGCTTGAAGTTCTGGACCGTGTTGCGCATCGGCATGGTGACGATCGAATGGGCGATGGTCGCCCACGGCGCCTCCTCTTTGAAGATGACCTGCGCCTCGTCGTAGAGCGCCTTGCGCTCGGCCTCGTCGAAGGTGACCTTGGCCTTCTGGATCAGGTCCTCATAGGGCTGGTGGCACCACTGGGCGCGGTTGTTGGCGCCGACGCCGTCGCAGCCGAGCAGCACGGAAAGGAAGTTGTCCGGGTCGGCGTTGTCGCCGGTCCAGCCGAGCAGCACCGCGCCGTCGCGGTCGACCGACGAGGACTGGGCCAGATACTCGCCCCATTCCATCGACACGATCTCGACCTCGACGCCGACCGCGGCGAAATCGGCCTGGATCAGCTCGGCCATGCGGCGCGCGTTGGGGTTGTAGGGGCGCTGCACCGGCATCGCCCACACCTTCATCTTGAGGCCGGTGACGCCCGCCGCCTCGAGCTCGGCCTTGGCCGCCTCGGGGTCGTAGGGATCGTCGACGAGCGCATCGTTATAGCCCCACGAGGTCGGCGGGATCGGCGCGACGGCCGCCTGGCCGGTGCCCTGGAACACGGCGTCGATGATCGCCTGCTTGTTGATCGCCTTGTTCAGCGCGCGGCGCACCTCGGGCTTGTCGAACGGCGCCTGGCGGGTGTTGTAGGCCAGATAGCCGATGTTGAAGCCTTCCTGCTGCATCACCGTCAGGTTGGAATTGCCCTTCAGGCCCTCGATGTCGGCCGGGTTGGGGTAGGGGATGATGTCGCACTCGCCGGCCACCAGCTTCTGCTGGCGCACGCCCGGATCGACGGTGATGGCGAAGATCAGGTCGTCGATCGGCTGCTTGCCGTCCCAGTAGTCGGCGAAGGCCTGGTAGCGGATCACCGCGTCCTGCTGGTAGTCGACGAAGGTGAAGGCGCCGGTGCCGACGGGTTGCGTGTTCAGCCGCTCGCGCGTGCCGGCGGCGTCGAGCTGGTCGGCATATTCCTTCGACATGATGGAGGCGAAGTCCATCGGGAAGGTGGCGAGGATGGTGGCGTCGGCGCGGGTCAGCACGAACTTGACCGTGTGGTCGTCGACGCGGACGATCTCCTTGATGGCGCTGGCCATGCCGGTGGAGTCGAAATACTCCCAGGCGATGCCGGCGGTGTATTCGTACCAGGGGCTGGACTTGTCCTGCTGGCGCTGGAACGAGAAGATCACGTCGTCGGCGTTGAACTCGCGCGTCGGCGTGAACCAGGGCGTGGTGTGGAACTTGACGCCCTGGCGCAGGTGGAAGGTGATCTCCATCCCGTCGTCCGAGGTCTCCCAGCTCTCGGCGAGGCCGGGCTGGGTCTCGGTGCTGCCGGGGGCGAACTCGATCAGCCGGTTGTAGATCGCGCGCGAGGACGCGTCGAAGCTCGTTCCGGCCGTCCACGGGGCCGGGTCGAAGCCTTCGGGCGAGCCTTCGCTGCAATAGACCAGCGTCTTGGCCTCGGCCGCGCCGGCGATGGCGAAGGTCATCGCGGTGGCGGTCAAAAGCGCCTTCATCAGTTTCATGGTCGTTCTCCTCTTGTGACTCCCCTCGGCCGGCGTCGTGCCAGGTCCGTTCCGAAGACAGCGCTCCCATCCACGTCTTTCCGGCTTCTCGCGAGCCGGCGCACGACGCGCCACGACCGGCCCGTTCGCCACCTGCCTCTTTTCTCACGGGCCGGGTGCGCGCGGCCTGTCCGGAGACTTGAAGCTAGACTATAATGCAAACATTATGCAATGGAGATTTTCGAGGCTGCGGGAAACGGGAGCCGGCATGAAACGGCCGCAGGACGGGCAGGACATCGGCAACAGGGTGGGCAACGGGGACGCGGCGACGGGAACGGCGCGCCGGCGCGAGCGCGGCTTCGCTGCCGTCTACGAGGAGATGCGCGAGGACATCCTGACGCTGAGGATCGAGCCCGGCAGCGCCATCGACGAGGTCGGGCTGGCGGCGCGGTTCGGCCTGTCGCGCACGCCGGTGCGCGAGGCGCTGCTGATGCTGTCGCGCGAGGCGCTGGTGCAGTTCCTGCCGAGCCGCAGCGCCATCGTCGCCCCGCACTCGATGGGCAACGCGCATGAGTATTTCGACACGCTGGCGCTGCTGTCGCGCGCCGTGACGCGCCTTGCGGCGGAAGTGCGCGGCGAGGGCGACATCGCCCGGATCGCGGCGGCGCGGGCGCAGTACGAGGCTGCCGTCGCAGGGAACGAAACCGACGCCGTCGTCGCCGCCGACCTCGCCTTCCACCGTGCCATCGCCGAGGCGAGCGGCAACGGCTTCCTCGCCAATTTCTACAGCCTGACGCTCGACTACGGCCGCCGCATGCTGCTGCTCTACTACTACCCGCATTTCGACGCGGCCGAGCGGGCGGCGCGCGGCGCCGACCACCGCGCCATGGCCGGGGCCATCGCCGCCGGCGACGGGCCGGCGGCCGAGGCCGCGGCGAGCCGCCATGTGATGGCCGAGCTGCGGATCATCCAGCGCGGGTTCGAGCCCGATGCCGGGCTGCGCTTCTCGCTCGACCCCTGACCTTTCCCCTCCCGGAGCCCGCCATGATCGACCCGACGCTCGCCAGCCAACGCCAGTCCCGCCTGTTCGCTGCCATGGACGAGGCGGGCATCGACGTCGCCGCGATCGTTCCGGGGCCGAACTTCTATTTCCTCACCGGGGTTCAGTTCGGACTGATGGAGCGGCCGACCGTCCTCCTCGTCTCGCGCTCAGGGACGGGGCACGCGGTCATTCCCCTGCTCGAAAGATCGCGCTGGCAGGCTGCCGCGCCGGATGTCGAGACCGTCTACTGGCAGGATTCCGACGGCTATCGGGACGCGTTCCGCACGGTCGCGGAGCTGGTCGGACCGGCGCGGATCGGCGTCGAGGGCCAGCGCATGCGCTTCTTCGAGGCACAGGCGCTGCGCGAGGCGTTTGCCGGCGCGGCGATCATCGACGCCCATGCCGCGATCTCGCGCATGCGCCTGCACAAGGACGCGGCGGAGATCGCCGCGCTGTCGAAGGCGATCGCCATCAGCGAGGCGGCGCTCGCCGATACGCTGGCCCGCGCCGGGGCGGGGATGAGCGAGACCGAGTTCCGGAAAATACTGCTCGCCGCCATGCTGGAGCACGGCGCCGACGGCCCGTCCTTCGAGCCGATCGTGCTCAGCGGTCCGGCCTCGGCCGATCCGCACGGCACGCCCTCGCCGGAACGCAGGCTGGAGAAGGGCCAGCCGCTGCTTGTCGACTACGGCGCGGCCTTCGCCGGCTATGCCGCGGACATCACCCGCACTGTCTTCGTCGGCCACGCGCAGGCGGAACACCGCGACATCTACGAGGCGGTGCGCGGCGCCAACGCGCTCGGCCACCAGATCGCCCGGCCGGGCATGACCATGGACGAGTACGACCGCCGCGTGACGCAGGCGATGAGGGACGCCGGCTTCGCCGACCTCGTCGTCCACAAGACCGGCCACGGCCTCGGGCTCGAGGTCCACGAGGCGCCGCAAGTGATGATCGGCAACGGGCAGGCGATGGAGCCGGGCATCGTCTTCACCCTCGAACCCGGCCTCTACCGCCCCGGCGACATCGGCGTGCGCATCGAGGACGATATGCTGGTGACGGAAGGCGGCGCGCGCGCGCTGACCGGGTTCGATCGCAGCCTGACCGTGATCGGCTGAGCCGCAGGTCGGCCGGCGCGAGCGCATCGGCGCTCGATCGATCTGCAACGGGCGAATTTCCTTTCCGACCGATCGATTCCAGCTATTGTTCGGCCATGACTCTCGACCAGCTCCGCATCTTCCTCGCCGTCGCCGAGCGCGGCCACATGACGCGCGCCGCCGAGGCGCTTCATATGAGCCAGTCGGCTGTGTCGGCCGCCATCGCCGCGCTGGAGGGGCAGAGCAGGGTGGCGCTGTTCAACCGGGTGGGCAGGGGCATCGAGCTCAGCGCCGCCGGCGAGGCGTTCGTCTCCACCGCGCGCGCGGTCATCGCCCAGGCCGGGCTCGCCCGCACCGTGCTCGACGACCTCGCCAACGAGCCGCGGGGGCGCCTGCGCCTTTATGCCAGCCAGACCGTGGCCAGCTACTGGCTGCCGGCCCGGCTGATCCGGCTTCACGAGCGCTTCCCGCACATCGAGGTGTCGCTGACCATCGGCAACACGGCGCAGGTGGCGAGCGCGGTGGCCGCCGGCAGCGCCGATCTCGGCTTCGTCGAGGGCGACGTGTCGGAGGAGAACCTCAAGCGGCGCGTGGTCGCCCGCGACGAGCTGGTGCTGGTGATGAGCGAGACCCACGCGCTGGCCGGCGCGACGACGCTGGAGGCGGCGGACTATCGCGGCCAGGCATGGATCCTGCGCGAGAAGGGGTCCGGCACCCGCTCGGAATTCGAGGCGCATCTGGCGCAGATGGGCCTTGCCGTCGCCGACCTCGACGTCGCGCTCGAAATCCCATCCAACGAGGCGGTGCTGAGCGCGGTCGCCGCCGGCTCGTGCGTCAGCATGGTCTCCAGCCGGGTGGCCGGCAGCGTGCGCGGCATATGCCAGCGCCCGGTGGTCTGGCGCGACCCGCCGGTGCGCGACTTCGCGGTGCTGACCCATCCCGAGCGCCACCGTACCCGCGCCATCGAGGCGATGCTCGGCATCCTCGACCTGAACGGCCGGCAGGCAGGATAGAAGCAAGTAGAGACGCGTCGATAACCGACGCCTCCTTCCCGCGTCGGGACCGGCGGCGGAAGAATACTCCGGTCATCCATCGGCCCGGCAGAAAAAGCCGTCCGGTCCTCTTGGGAACTCTTGCGGAAGATTCTATCATCCGGTCCGCGAGCATCCGTCCCCCACGGAAATCGCGCGACGGGGACAGAAGAACTCGCCAGGGAAAGTGGGAAAACCACGCGGCCGGATCGGCCGGTCCGTTCGCTCCGCAACGTCGGGGCGGCGGCGGGGAGGAAGGCATGGGAGGCGGAAGGGGCGCCAGTCGCAACCTTGCCGCGTGCGTGGCGGCGGCGGCTTTCGCCGCGGCGGACGCGCGCGCCGGCGACGCCGCGCCGGAGAGAGAGGCGGCGCGCTTCGACACCGTGCTGTTCTGGGGCGCGAGCACCGGCGCGCCGGGCACGGACAGCGCCGATTCCAGCGCCAATATCGGCTTCGTCACCGCGCTCAACGGCGACATCGGCCGCTCCGGCTGGACAATCACCTCGAGCGTCGGCCTCGGCCAGACGAACGCGCCGCTGAGCCGGACGAAATCCTTCTACTCGTCGCTGCTCGTCGGGCATCAGTGGACGCTGCCGGGCTATTACTTCTCGCTCTCGGCCGGCCTGCACTACCGCAACAACAGGGAGCGTCCGTCCGGCAGCCCGACCGACGGCAGCGATGTCGGCGTCACCGTCCAGTACGGCTTCGACACCAGCGCCGTCGACGCGCTCTACCTCCACTCCTACGGCGCCTGGTCCACCGTCGCCGACCAGGTCTATTTTTACCTGAAGGCCGGCCGCAGGACGCAGCGCCTGCGCTTCGGCGGCGAGTTCACCCTGTCGGACGACGCCTGGAGCCGCCCGACGCTGCGCTATGGCGTCTTCGTCGGCGACATCGCGCTTGCCGGCCCCGTCTCCGTGACCGTGTCGGCCGGTTATCTGCGGCATCTCGAACCGGGCAAGTCGGACGGCTTCTACGCCACCGCGGGCTTCTCGATGCCGCTCAGGCTACGCTGAAACACCCTCACGGCGAGGGCGGGAAAATTTTTTCATCTGTAAAGCCAAAAAACGCCGCATTCCGGTTATTTCGAATAATGAATGTATCGAATCATAATTTCTTCGCGATCATCCATAATACAATATAGATCGACATAATAGACGTATAATAACATTTGGCGTGTTCCGGCTCGTCATTTGACACGATACTGCATGATTGATAGCCTCCTGTTATCCATAGACACATATCGAGGATTGAATATGTTCAAGAAATCCGGCGGCATTGCCGCCGCGATCGGCGTTGCCTTTTTCTCTGCCGGCTTCACGGCCGCCACCTCCGTGCCTGCGAACGCGCAGGACGCCGCCGTCTGCGGCACCGACAGGACCATCGACATCGCCGAGATGACGTGGCCGTCGGCCGCCGCGCTGGCGCACATCCACGCCGTCATCCTCGAGCACGGCTTCGGCTGCTCGGTCGAGATCGTCGCCGGCGACACGGTGCCGACCTCCGCCTCGATGCTGTCGCGCGGCACGCCCGCGCTGGCGCCGGAGCTGTGGACGAGCGCCATCCAGGACGCGTGGGAACGCGGCATCGAGGAGGGCGTCGTCGTCCAACTCGCCGACGCGATCACCGACGGCACGGTCGAGGGCTGGTTCATCCCGCGCTACGTGCAGGAGGCCAACCCGGAGCTGACCACGGTCGAGGCGGTGGTCGGGCGGCCCGACCTCTTCCCCGATCCCGAGAACGGCGACAAGGGCCGGCTCTATTCCTGCCCGCCGGGCTGGGTGTGCGAACTGTCGACCTCGGCGCTCTACGAGGCGTTCGACATGGAGGCGAAGGGCTGGAACCTGTTCTCGCCCGGCTCGGGCGGGGCGCTCGACGCGTCGATCGCCCGCGCCTTCACCCGCGAGGAGCCGATCCTGTTCTACTACTGGGGACCGACCTCGGTGCTGGGCAAGTTCGACGCCGTGCAGCTCGACCTCGGGCCGGTGAAGCCGGACGTCTATGCCTGCAACACCGACACCGACTGCAACGAGCCGGCCGGCATCACCGCCTACCCGTCCTCGCCGGCGGTGATCGGCGCCGCGGCCTGGCTGCCGGAGGAAGCGCCGGTGGTCGCCGAGTACATGGCGAAGGCCGGCCTGACCAACGCCCAGATCAGCGCGCTGCTCGTCTATGGCGACGAGAACAAGGCGGACGCGGCCGAGACCGCGCGCAACTTCCTCAAAACCGAGGAAGCGCTGTGGACGAGCTGGGTACCGGCCGAGGTCGCCGAGAAGGTGCGCGCCGCCCTGAACTGACGGTGCGCGCCCCGCGCGCCCTGCTTTCATGCGACCGGGCCGACCGCCCGGTCGCATTTTTCAATCTGCAAGAACAACGTCTGCAAGAACAACGAATGACGGGGGTCGGATGTTTCCGGAACTGATCGACACGAGGCCGCTGCGCCGGGCCGTCGACGACGGGCTGAACTGGGTGGTGCGCAACTGGGGCGGCGAGCTCGAGGCCGCGGCCTACCCGCTGCTGATGCTGCTCGGCTGGATCGAGCGGCTGCTGCTGGCGACGCCCTGGTGGCTGTTCATCGCCTTCTTCGTCGGCCTCGCCTTCCTCGCGACACGCAACTGGAAGCTGCCGGCGGTGGTCTTCCTCGGGCTGGTCTTCCTCGGCCTGATGCAGCTCTGGCGCGACGCGATGGTGACGACCGCGCTGATGATCGCCGCGACGCTGACTGCCATCGTCATCTCCATTCCCGTCGGCGTGTGGATGTCGCGCTCGGCGCGGGTGCGCAACGTCGTCACCCCGGTGCTCGACCTGATGCAGACCATGCCGAGCTTCGTCTATCTAATTCCGACGGTGATGATCTTCGGACCGGGCAAGATCCCGGCGCTGCTCGCCACCATCGTCTACGCCTCGCCGCCGCTGGTCAGGCTGACCGACCTCGGCCTGCGCAATGTCGACCCGGCGGTGATGGAGGCGAGCCGCGCCTTCGGCACCACGGCTTCGCAGCGCCTGTTCGGCGTACAGATCCCGCTCGCCCTGCCGACCATCCTCGCCGGCATCAACCAGACGACGATGATGGCGCTGGCCATGGTCGTCATCGCCTCGATGATCGGCGCCGGCGGGCTGGGCTACCAGGTGCTTCAGGGCATCGGCCGGCTCGAGGTCAGCCGCGGCCTGTTCGCCGGGCTCGGCATCGTCGTGCTCGCCATCGTCTTCGACCGCATCACGCAAGCCTATGGCCGCCGCATCCAGGAGCGGATCGGCGTCGGGGAGGCCCGCTGATGAGCGAGACCATGCAACAGATTGCGGATACCGCATCCGAAGCGGCGGCGAACGGCCGCGCCTCCGATCTCGCCATCGTCATGCGCGGCGTGACCAAGATCTTCGGCCCCGATCCCGAGGCGGCGCTGGCGCTGCTGCGGCAGGGAAAGTCCAAGACCGAGGTGCAGGCCGAAACCGGCCACGTCGTCGGCCTCGACGACGTCTCGCTCGATATCGCCCGGGGGCAGATCTACGTGGTGATGGGGCTGTCCGGCTCCGGCAAGTCGACGCTGATCCGCCACGTCAACCGGCTGATCGACCCGACCGCCGGCGAGATCGTCGTCAATGGCGAGAAGGTGCTCGACATGACCATGGCGCAGCTGCGCGACTTCCGTCGCACCGGCATCGCCATGGTGTTCCAGAAGTTCGGCCTGCTGCCGCACCGCTCGGTGATCGACAACGTCGCCTACGGGCTCGGCGTGCGCGGCATCTCCAAGGCCGAGCGGCTGGACAAGGCGGCGCACTGGATCGAGGTCGTCGGCCTTTCCGGCTACGAGAAGTCGCGGCCGCGCCAGCTTTCCGGCGGCCAGCAGCAGCGCGTCGGCCTCGCCCGCGCGCTGGCCATGGACACCGACATCCTGCTGATGGACGAGGCGTTCTCGGCGCTCGACCCGCTGATCCGCTCCGGCATGCAGGAGCAGCTGCTCGAGCTGCAATCCTCGCTCAACAAGACGATCCTGTTCATCACCCACGATTTCGACGAGGCACTGAAGATCGGAAACCGCATCGCGGTGCTGAAGGACGGCGCGGTGCAGCAGGTCGGCAAGCCGGAGGAGATCGTGCTCAACCCGGCCAACGCCCATATCGAGGAGTTCGTCCGCGACGTGAACAAGGCGCGCGCCATCCATGTCCGCACCATCATGGAGGAGGGTGATTTCGAGCCCTGCGAGATGACGGTGGCGGCCGACGCGCGCTGCGAGGACGTGCTGCCGCACTTCGCCAGCCACGAATGGGTCGGCGTCGTCGACGCCGAGGGCCGCCAGATCGGCCGCGTCCGCGCGCGCCAGATCATCAAGGCGCTCGCGCGCTACGTGCCGTCGAACGGGCAGGGGTAGGGCAGGGGGCCGACAGGGCCGGCTTCGTCCCCGGCGGAAGCGGAAACTCGGCCGCCAGCGCGCGTTGCGCCGTATGTGCATCATCTGCACAGCCGGCGCTGCCCCTCATCCGGCTGCCGCCACCTTCTCCCCGTGAACGGGGAGAAGAGAGCTACCGTCCTTGCTTTCGCCAACCACAAGCGTGGCAGGAGAAACTGCGGGGATTGCGGCCGGCATTCCTTCTCCCCGTTCACGGGGAGAAGGTGCCCGAAGGGCGGATGAGGGGCGGCGCAGGCGCTCGAAGACCGCGCTCCTGCGGAGCGGATAAGATGGGACACGCTTTAAGGCAAACGGGCCGGGGCGAGGCGCGGGATGCGCTCGCAAGCGCATCCCGCTTGTCCGGGTCAGCCGCGGCCGAGCACGGCCTCGACCGCCTCGGCGGTCTTCGTGACGACGATGTCGGCCTCGTCCTTCGTCAGGCAGAGCGGCGGGGCGAAGCCGAGGATGTCGCCCTGCGGCATGGCGCGGCCGATGACGCCGCGCTCCAGCAGCGCGGCGGCGACCTGCGGGCCGACCTTGCGCGCGGGATCGAAGAAGATGCGCCCGTCGCGGTCCTCGACGAACTCGACCGCCGCCATCAGCCCGTCGCCGCGCACCTCGCCGACATGCCGGTGGCCGCCGAGCACCTCAGTCAGCCCCTTGCGGAAGTACGCCCCGACCTCGCCGGCGTTGCTGACGAGGTCCATCTCGTCGATGAGCTGGAGATTGGCGACGCCGGCCGCGGCGCAGATCGGGTGCGCGGCATAGGTCCAGCCATGGCCGATGGCGCCCAGCCTGTCGGAGCCGTCGACCAGGACGTTCCACACCTTCTCGCCGACGATGACGCCGGAGAGCGGCGCATAGGCCGAGGTCAGCCCCTTGGCGATGGTGATGAGGTCGGGCTTCATTCCGTAGTGGTCGGAGCCGAACATGGTGCCGAGCCGGCCGAAGCCCGTCACCACCTCGTCGGCGACGAGGAGGATGTCGTATCTGTCGAGCACAGCCTGGATCTTCCGCCAGTAGCCGGCCGGCGGCGGCACGATGCCGCCGGTGCCGAGGATCGGTTCGCCGATGAAGGCGGCGACCGTCTCCGGCCCCTCGGCGAGGATCAGTTCCTCCAACCGGTCCGCGCAATGCTGCGAGAATTGCTCCTCGCTCATCGAGCGGTCCTCGCGGCGGAAGTAATAGGGGGCCTCGGTGTGGAGGATCGGCGCGCGCGGCAGGTCGAAGGCGTTGTGGAACAGCTCGAGCCCGGTCAGCGAGCCGGTCATCACGCCCGAGCCGTGATAGCCGCGCCAGCGCGAGATGATCTTCTTCTTCTCCGGCCGGCCGAGAATGTTGTTGTAGTACCAGATCAGCTTGATGTTGGTCTCGTTGGCGTCGGAGCCGGAGAGGCCGAAATAGACCCGGCTCATGCCCTTCGGCGCGCGCTCGATAATCATCTTAGCGAGCGTGATCGAGGCCTCCGTGCCATGGCCGACATAGGCGTGGTAATAGGCCAGCTCCTTCGCCTGCCGGGCGATGGCGTCGGCGATCTCGATGCGGCCGTAGCCGACATTGACGCAGTAGAGGCCGGCGAAGGCGTCGAGGCTGCGCCTGCCGTTGGTGTCCGTGATGTAGACGCCCTCGCCGCCGCCGATCACCCGGGTCGGGCTCTCGCCGCGCGCGTGCATGCCCATATGCGTCGAGGGATGGAAGAAGTGGTCGCGGTCCCACGCGGCAAGCTCGTTGGAGAGGTCGGGCGAACGATCGGACATGGCGGTGGCTCCTTTGCGGTTATGCTGCGTCGAGCCACTGATATTGGAGATCGGCGACGGCTTCCACCCCGCGCGGCGCGTCTTCGTGGCGAAGGTGCCTAAAGCAATTCCAGCAAAAGTGCGAAGCGGTTCTGCGTCTGGAATTGCGTAAAAGCAAAGAGATAGATCGTTTTACCGTTTCCGTGAAGCTGTGAAACGATCTAGCCCCGCCGCGACTTCCACTCGACGTATTTCTTCATCCACCGTTCGGCGAGGCCGGGCGCGGCGGGCTCGTGGAGGTCGAGATCGCCGCCGCCGGCACGGTACATGCTGGCGAAGGCGTCGAGCACCCGCGCCTTGACCATGCCGCGCAGCGGCACATGCGCCAGCATGCCGTAGGTCGCGGCGCCGCCGGTCTGCGCCAGTGACGGGTCGGCGCGCACGGTGGCGACCGCCTGTTCGAGATCGGCGAGGTATTCGCCCGTCACCGCGCGGTGACGGGCCGTGACCATGGCGTGGATGCCGTCCGGGTTCTGCACCCGGTTGACGTTCCAGCCGCGCTTTTCCATCTGGTCGGCGACGGCGAAGATGCTGAGCGCCCTGTCGCTTGAGCCGTAGGCGAGCAGCGGTCCCTGCGGCCGGCCGAGGAGCCTCAGGCCGTCGATGCGGGCGATGCCCTCCTTCAGCGCCTCGACGGCCTCGGTGGTCTGGGCGGCCAGTTCGCGATAGCCAGCGACGCCGAATTTCTGCAACGTCGCCCAGGCCGCCGCATAGGCCCCGCCCGGCCGGGTGCCGAGAAGGGCGGGCGAGGCGAACACGCCGCCCGGCCAGTCCTGATAGACGAACATCTGGTGCTTGAGGATATCGAGGTCGCGATAGAGGATCGAGGAAGCGCCCTTGGCGGCGTAGCCGTATTTGTGCAGGTCCGCCGAGATCGACGTCACCCCCGGCACGCGGAAGTCCCATGGCGGCAAGTCGACGCCGTTCATCTCCATGAAGGGCAGGATGAAGCCGCCGACGCAGGCGTCGACATGCAGCGGCACGCCGCGCGCGGCGCAGATCGCGCCCATTTCGGCGATGGGGTCGATGGTGCCGTGCGGGTATTCCGGCGCCGAGCCCAGCACCATCACCGTGTTGCGGTCGATCAGGCGCTTCAGCCGCGCGATGTCGGTGGCGTGGCCGGACGTCATCGGCAGCAGCCTGACCTTGACTCCGAAATAGTCCGACGCCTTGAACCACGCGACATGGGCGGTCACGGGCAGCACCATGTTCGGCGGCCGGACGCGGCGCCTGGCCCGCGCCATGTCGCGATAGGTCTTGACCGCGAGCAGGCAGCTTTCGGTGCCGCCGGAGGTCAGGACGCCGCAGGTCTCCGGCCCGCCGTGGAACAGGCCGGCCTCGATCGAGATTATCTCGCTTTCCAGCCGCTTCAGGCTGCGGAAGGCGGCCGGGTTCAGGCCGTTGGCCGAGGAGTACATCCGATAGGCGCGAGCCGCGAAATCCTCGTGGGCGTCGTCGAGGTGGTAGACGAGGCTCCATGTGCGGCCGCGTTTGTAGTCGGGGTCGTCGGCGGCGAAGTCGGCAAGCGCGTCGAGCACCTCGTCCGGCTCGCGCCCGCATTCCGGCAGGGTCCTGTGGGTCATGTCCTAACCTCCCCTCTTATCCACCCCGGGCAAGCAGGAGCGCGACGGCTATGCCGAGATAATTGCCGATGGCGAAGCCGATGATGCCCGTCGTCATGCCCGACATCAGCACCGCCGAGTTGCGCAGCGCCCGCGCCGCCATCGGCACGAAGGCCGGCGACAGGATCGCCGCCACCGAGGTGATGACGAAGGTGTCGGCGTCGATGTTGAACAGCCGGCAAAGCAGCGCATGCAGCGCCAGACTCCCGAAGGTGGCGACGAAGACGAAGACGAGGATCGACGGGTCCATGCCGGCCAGCGCCTTGAGGTCGAGCGAGGCGGCGATGGCGAAGGAGAAGACGTAGATCAGGAACATGCCGAGCGGCGTCGCCATCGGGTTCTCGCGCAAGGGGCGGATCAGCGAGCCGGCGATGCCGAAGGTGGTGATGAGGACGATGATCGCGATCTCGCGCGCCATGAAGGTCAGCAGCGGCGCGACGGCGAGCGCGAGCCCGACGCAGGCCGCCGCCGCCGCGAGCGCGACGAGGCCGGGCAGAACCGCCCGCCGGCCGCGCGGCAGGGCGGCCGGCAGTGCGTCGTGGGCATAGGCTTCCTGCTCGGCCTTCGGGAAGGCCGGCAGCAGCCGGCGGAAGAAGGCGGGCGCGGCGGCGATGATGAAGAATACGTAGAGCGCGCCGACGGCCGTGTCCGCCGTCGCGAACAGCAGATAGCGCGCGTCGGGGACCCCGAGCGCCATCTTGATGGCGCTGACATTGGCGATGCCGCCGGTATACATGCCGACCGCCATGCCGGCGAGCTGCTCGGGCGCCTCCGTGCCGCGTGCCGCGAACAGCACATGCAGCGCGACGGAGACCGCGACCACGGCCGTGACCGCAAGCGCCATCGACAAGAGCGCCCGGCCGGCAAGATGGCGCCATGCGCCGAGATCGACCGCGAACAGGAGGAGCGGCAGGGCAAGGCCGATGCTCGCCTCGGCGACCCCGGTGCGCGCCGGCGCGACGCTGTCGGGCAACAGGCCCGTGAGGCCGACGAGGAGGCCCGCGGCATAGCACAGCACGATCGGCTCCAGCCGCGCCGCGAACGGCCAGCGCACGCACGCCCACAGGATCAGCGCCGGCACGCCGAGAAAGCCGATTGCGGCCAGGATGCTCGTCATGACAGGCCCGCGCTCCCCCTCAGAGCATTTTGCAGCCGGACGGCTCCGTCCGGCGTCGCATAAATGCGGCCAGATCGAACAGCCGGAGCAGCGGAACGGCATTCCCCGGAATGCCTGTCGCTCCAGCGTATCTCGAACGGCCGCGACTATAGCGCGGTTTCGGCGGGAACGCGACGCGGTTTCGCGCCGGGGATTGCGTAAAATCAAGGAGATAGGGATGGAGGCGGGGCAGGGACAACCTAAGCGCGCGATTCATTAATCGCTTGCGCCGCCCCTCATCCGCCCTCCGGGCACCTTCTCCCCGTAAACGGGGAGAAGGAACGTGGCCGCATGCTTTTTGCGGCTTCTACAACGTTCGCAACTGGCGAAAGTGAGATGAAAGCTCTCTTCTCCCCGTTTACGGGGAGAAGGTGGCGGCAGCCGGATGAGGGGCGGCGGGGAGGGGCGACGGCGGATCGGGCGCTCCGCTTCCGGCAGGCCCAGTCTAGATCCGCCGCAGATGGTTGTCCCAGGCGGGCGCGGCGGGGCCGGGGGCGACGAGGTCGCGGCCGTCGCCGTCCGGCCCGGTCTCGACGATGGCGCCGCGGCCGCTGGTGGCGATGAGCCGCGCCTTGCCGGAGCCGGCGACGCCGCAGCCGTCGGCGAGCTGGCGCATGCCGAGCGAGCGGCCGGTGGCGGCGTCCCAGAAGGCGACGACGCCGCCATGCGGCGAGGACGTCGCCACCACCGTTCCCGAGGCGTCGACGGCGACGGAGCCGACATAGTTGTCGAGCGCGCGCAGCACCGCCTCGGGGCCGGTGAACATCTCGATCTCGCGGCCGCGCCGGTGGCGGCCGACGAGGGCAGGGCGCTCAGTGGGGTCGCCCTGATGCTGGCAGCCGAACCAGACATGGCCGAAGGCGTCGATCGCCATGTGGCGGATCGAGACCTGATGCAGCGCCTTCGCCAGCCGCACCTGCTCGACGATCTCGCCGCTGGCGATGTCGAGATAGGCGAGGCTCGGCTCCATCGTCGCCAGGTTGAGCTTGACCCGCTCGTAGTCGGGATGGGTCTGGATGCCGCCATTGGCGGCGCAGAGCGTCTTCCCGTCCGGCATCAGCAGCGCCTCGTGCGGCTCGATGCCGCCGGTCGCGAACTCGCCGATGCGGCGAAAGCCGCCGCCGGCGTCGTAGATGCCGGTGACGCCGCGCGCGGCCTCGTAGTCGTTCTCGGTCGCCAGCATCAGCCGCCCGTCGCTTGTAAACAGGCCGTGGCCGTAGAAATGCCGCCCGGCCTCGGCGGCGATGGCCACGGGCTCGGCCTTGCCGTCGAGCGGGAAGGCGACGGCGAAGCGGCCGGGCGCGCGGGCGAAGGCGACGGCGCGGCCGCCTGCCCGGTCGATGGCGAAGGAATGGCCGCGCGCCTTGAGCGGCAGGACGAGCCGGTCGCGGCCGGCCTCGTCGATGACCGCCGCCTCGAAGCCCGCACTGCCGCGCCGCGCGCCGAGGAACAGGGCTTCCTCCGCCGACGCCGCTTCCGCGCCGGGCGCGAAAATGGCCGCGCTGGCGAGCGTGAGAAACGTGCGCCTGTCAATCGCCGTCGAGCGCATTGAATCCCATCGTCAGTCCGAGTGCCGCCGAGAGCTTCTCGCCCAGCGTGGCGTTGGCCGCATCGAGCGCGACCGTGGCGTAGCGGATGCGCTCGCGGTCCTCGCCGGGCGCGAAGGCGTCTTCGGCCGGCGTCGTCACCGCGCGCAGCGCCTCGGCCGCATGGGCGAGGTCGAAGCGCATGGTCTCGACCGCGCCGCGCGCTTCCGCGTCGCCGGCGAAGCCGGCGGCGTCGAGAAGCGCGACCGCCGCCTCGATGCGGGCGGCGGCGAGCGCGAAGGTCAGGCCGCTGCGCCACAGCGGCGCGCGCTTGCCGCGGGCCTTGTCGGGCGTCTCGCCCAGCGGCGGCAGCAATTCGGCGTTGCGGGTGAATTGCAGCGCCGTGCCGAGGGCCTTGACGATCTCGCCCGCGACCTCGCGCTGCGAGCGGTAGAGGTCGTTCCCGGCCGCCGGCGCGGCGAAATCGTCGTGGAACGGGGCCGCCTCGTCCCAGCCGACCTCGACGGCGGCGGCGATGTCGGCGACATTCGTGGCGACGGCAAGCGCATAGCGGCAGCGATAGCCGCCCGCTTCGGTTTCAAGGTCCCCGGCGCCCGCGCCGTGGAGCGCGAACTCCAGCGCCGGCAGGCCCTGCACGGCGACGCTGCGCGCGGCCAGCGCGCCCGGTGCCAGCGCGGCCTCGTCCTTCCCGGCCAGCAGCACCCCGACCTGCCGGACGATGACGCCGCGCGGGTCGGGCCAGAAGAACAGCCGCTCGTAGCGGTTCTCGGCCTGCAGCGGACCGAACCGCAGCACGGACAGCCCACCCCATGCCGGGACGAGGCCGGCGAAGGCCGCGCGCGCCGCGCCGAGGCTTTCGCCGCCCGGCACAGCGCACAACTCGCCCGTCAGCCGCGCCGTCTCGCGCGCGGCAACGGTGAACGCCTGCGCCGCCGGGCGGGCGTAGCCGTCCGTGACGCGCGCGCCGAGGTCGTCGGGCACCGGATCGGCCCTCGCCGGGTAGCAGGCGAGGAGGCCGAGAAGGGCGAGGGCCGCGAGGCGGGTCATCGCGGCTGCTCCCCGAAGCGGGCCGGCGGTGCGCGCAATTCGTCCGCCAACCGGGCCGCGTCCCGCGCAGTGGCGGTGAACGCCTGCGCCGCCGGACAGGCATGGCCGTTCGCAACGCGCGTCGAGATCGTCCGGCATGGCATCGGCCCGCGCCGGGCGGCGAACGAGAAGGGCGAGAGCCGCGAGGCGGGTCATCACAGCGACTCCAGGAAGCGGATCAGCGCGGCGCGCTCGGCCGGCTCCATGTCGACGACGCGCTCGCGCGCTCCTTGCGCCTCGCCGCCGTGCCACAGCACCGCCTCGAGCAGCGTGCGCGCCCGCCCGTCATGCAGGAACGCCGCCTCGCCATGGATGGTCCTGCTCAGGCCGATGCCCCAGAGCGGCGGCGTGCGCCATTCGCGCCCGTCGGCATTGGCCTCGGGCCGGTCGTCGGCGAGGCCGTCGCCCATGTCGTGCAGCAGAAGGTCGGTATAGGGCCAGATCAACTGGAAGCGGTGCGCGGCTTCAGCGGCGTCGCGGCGGGTGACGTATTTCGGCGTGTGGCACGAGACGCATCCCGCCTCGTAGAACGCCTTCTTGCCGGCCAGCACCTCAGGGCTGCCTTCCTTGCGCCGGGCCGGCACGGCGAGGTTCTCCGAATAGAAGGCGACGAGGTCGAGCAGGTCGCCCGGCACCTCCTCGGCGCCGAGATGCGCCTGCGCGCCGTGCGGCATCGCCCGGCAGGCGTCTTGCGCCTCGGTGCATTCGCCGAAATGCTGCGGCAGCAGCGGCGTCGACAGCCCCATGTCGCCGAGGAAGGCGTGGGCGGACTGCTCCTTGACGCTGGGCTGGATCGCCTTCCAGCCGAAGCGGCCGATCTTGAGCTCACCCTTGTGGTCGCGCACCCGGTTGGCCCGGCCGGAAATGCCGTCGCCGTCGGCGTCGTCGGGGTCCTCGCGGGCGAGAATGTCGGCGTCGTGGATGGCGTCGAGAAGGCCGAGGCCGATCATCGGCGGCGCGATCCGCGCCGACAGCATCAGCCCGGTATGGAACGGCCCGTAGCCGGGATCGGTTATGGCGAGCACGGGCTTGCGCAGCGTCGCCGTCTCGCCGCCGGCGAGCGCTATCTTCATCTCCTCATAGTCGATCCGCACCCGCCCCTCGGCGGGAAGGCCGGCCACCGCCATGTCTTGCAACTGGTTGCTGTAGACCGGATCGGGCGCGGCAGCGAGGAAGCCTTCGGCGATCCGCGCCTCCTCCTCCTCGGTCGGCGGGATCGAGAGGCGCACCAGCATCGACACCGCGTTGTCGTCGTGGCCGGCGAGGGGATGGCCGCGCCCGTCCTTGATGTGGCAGGCTTGGCAGGAGCGGGCGTTGAACAGCGGCCCCAGCCCATCCGAGGCCAGCGTCGAGGACGGCGACGACACCCAGTCCTTGCGGAACAGGCCGTTGCCGAGCAGGAATTTCTGCCGCCCCTCGAAATCGAGATTTTCGGAAGGGTGCGAGAAGGCGTTGGCGTTGACCCGCTTGGTCGAGGTCGCCGCGCCGGCCTGCCGGCGCTCGAAGCGCTCGGCCTTGTCGAAGACGGCGGCGGGGGCGGTGACCTCGGCGACGCGCTCGCGGTCCTCGCCGGAAAGGTCGTCGCGGAAGGCGTTGCCGTCGCCGGCCCATGCCCAACCGAGGCCGAGCATGAAGGCGAGAGACGTGGCTATGGACACCCGGGCCCGCATGGCTTTCTCAAACCGGGGCGGGCGGCGGAAGGGCCGCCCGCGACCCGCTCCTATTCGAACACCGCGTCGGGATTGTCGAGGCTGTCGGACCCCTCGATCTCGATGCCGGAAAGGTCGAGCGCCGCGATCACCCGCTCGATCGACCGCGTCTGGTCGACCAGCGCGTCGATGGCGGCCTGCACCACGGCGTTGCCTTCAGCGTTGCCCTCGCCGATCATCTGGTCGTAGGCCTCGACGGTCTCGGCGCGCTCCTTCAGCCGCGTGAAGGCGGCGAGCGAGGCGTCGATCTTGCCGTCGAGCTCGTCGGCGGCGGCCGCGTCCTTCTCGCGCACGAGGTCGGCGAGGCTCGGCCCCTTGACCGAGGTGCCGTCGGTGCGGGCATAATCGCCGCGCCAGACATTGGCGATGCCGCGCACGTCGTAATAATGCGAGTTGTGCGTGTTGTCGGAGAAGCAGTCGTGCTCCTCCTCGGGATCGTTGAGCAGCAGGCCGAGCTTCATGCGCTCGCCGGCGAGCTCGCCATAGGAGAGCGAGCCGAGGCCGGTGAGGATGGTGGCGAGCCCGGCTTCCGCGCCGTTGCCGGCGACGTCCTTGCGCGCCGCGCCGTCCGCGCCCCATGCCTCGACCATCTCCTGAAGGTCGGTGACAAGAAGCTCGGACGCGGCCTTGAGATAGGCGACGCGGCGCTCGCAATGGCCGCCGGTGCAGGCGGCGGCGTCGAAATCGGTATGGGGGCGCTCGCCCGCGCCGGGGCCGGTGCCGTTCAGGTCCTGGCCCCAGAGCAGGAACTCGATGGCGTGGTAGCCGGTGGCGACATTGGCCTCGACGCCGCCGATCTCGTGCAGCGAGGCCAGCAGCTCGGGTGTGATCGCGGTGGCGTCGATCGTCTCGCCGCCGACGGTCAATTGCGGATTGGCGATGACGTTGACGACGTAATAGTCGTTCTCGTCCGACTCGGTGCCGTAGGAGGCGTCGACATAGTCGATCAGCCCCTCGTCGAGCGGCCAGGCGTTGACCTTGCCCTCCCAGTCGTCGACGGCGGCGTTGCCGAAGCGGTAGGCCTCGGTCTGCTGGTAGGGGATGCGGGCGGCGAGCCATGCCGCGCGCGCCGCGGCCAGCGTCTCGGCCGTGGGGGTCGCGGCCAGCGCCTCGACGGCGGCGTTGAGGTCCTGCGCGGTCTTCAGGCTGTCCTCATAGCCGGCAAGGGCGATGTCGGCATAGGTGGCGAGCACGTCGTCGGCGGTTGCCGCGAAGGCGGCCGGGACGGCGAGCGGGGTCAGCGCGGTGGCGAGCAGCGCCGACTTGAAAAGATGACGTCTCATTCTGCGATCCAATCGTCTGGAGTCCTGCATCTCTATTGGCGGGCTGCCCGTGCGCGGATGGCGCGCGGGAATCGGCAATGGCTGGCCGGGCATCGTTCATGCTGCCGATGCCTGTTGAATAACATGATCGCTGCGTCAGGAAATGCCCGCCGCGCGGGACACGCGGCCGCAGGCGGCCCCATGGCGGGGCGCGGAACGAGGCGAAGGGGGCCGGGGGAAGAGGAAAGGGAGGGGTCAGCCCTCCGGCGTCGCCGCGCCGTCGAGGAAGGCCTTCTCGCCCATATAGAACAGCCATTCGCCGGCCAGCGTCGGCTTGCCGTCCTCGCGCTCGAGGACGACGTCCTGCTTGGCGACGTAGCCGCCGGCGGGATGGGGGCGCACCTCGCTGACCTTGATGCGGGCGCGGAACGGCGCGCCGACCGGCAGCGGGGCGACGAAGCGCAGGCGGTCGAAGCCGTAGTTCAACGCATGGTTGGGGTCGATGCCGGTGAAGCCGGTGACGGTCTCGCCGAACAGCCGTGTCAGGTTGGCGACCTGGAGGAAGCCGGGGACGATGGTGCCGCCATAGGGCGCCTCGCGCGCGGCGCGCTCGGGATCGAGATGGATCCACTCGCCCTCGCCGTCGCCGGAGACGGCGGCGTAGCGGTCGACCGTCTCCTGGTCGATGACGCGCCAGGAGGAGACGCTTTCACGCCCGACCAGCCCGTTCAACGTCTCGATGCCGGCCTTGTCTTCGGTGTTCGTCATCATGCGCTCCTGAAAATCAGTTCTCGCCCGCGTCGATCACGACGCGCGTCCAGATCGCGGTCAGGGAATCGGCGAGCCGTTCGGGATGGTCGGCCCAGTGCCTGAGGCTCGGCGTGCGGGCGGTGAAGATGTTGCTGAGCATCTCGTCGGCCATGGCCGTGAGCGCGCGGGCGCGCAGCACCTTCTCCTCGCGCGGCAGGTCGCCCGGCATGTTGGCGGCGACGACCAGCGACCAGCGATGGTTCATCTGGTCGTGCCAGATCGCGAAATCCGGCCGGTCGCGCACCAGCGACGCCTGCCCGGCGAGGAAGGCGGCGTTGCGCGCGTAGAGCGCGAGATAGAAGGCGTTGGTGACGCGGATGCGCTCCTCGAGGCTGCGGCCGCGCAGGCGCGGGCGTAGCTGGTACACCGCCGTCCAGAACATGCGGTAGATCGCCACCGCGATCTTCGTGCGGTCCGTATAATAAAGATAGAAGGTGCCGCGCGCCATGTCGGCGGCGGCGCAGATGCCGTCGACGGTCAGCCCGCCATAGCCCCTGGCCCTCAGCTCGGCCGCTGCGGCGGCAAGAAGCCGCGCCCGCGTGCGCACCCGCTTCGGCCGGCCGCGCATCGTCGCCGCGCGCTTTTCCAGAAGCTCGACGAAGTCGAAGGCGGCGCTTTCAGGCGGGTTTTCCCCCGTCGCGATTTTCATCCCCGTGACCATGAAACGGACATTGACTCGATATTGAAATGACGTCAATGTCATTAATGACGATATCGTCGGAAATGGAAAGAATGAGCCAGGAAAGAGCGCCCGTCCGGTTCCAGAACGTGACCCGCCGCTTCGGCAGCGTCACGGCGCTCGACGATTTCTCGCTCGACATCGCCGCCGGCGAGTTCATCACCCTTCTCGGGCCGAGCGGGTCGGGCAAGACGACGGCGCTCAACATCCTCGCCGGCTTCGACCGCGCCAGCGCCGGCGAGGTGTTCATCGGCGAGCGCGCGGTCGGCGCGCTGCCGCCGGAAAAGCGCAATGTCGGCATGGTGTTCCAGAGCTTCGCGCTGTTCCCGCATATGAGCGTGTTCGAGAACGTCGCCTTCCCGCTGCGCATGCGCAAGGTGCCGTCCGCCGAGGTGAAGGTGCGCGCCGAGAAGGCGCTGGAGATGGTCCAGCTCGGCGGCTACGGCGCGCGCCGGCCGGCGGCGCTGTCCGGCGGCCAGCGCCAGCGCGTGGCGCTTGCGCGCGCGGTCGTCGCCGAGCCGCCGGTGCTGCTGATGGACGAGAGCCTTTCCGCGCTCGACCTGAAGCTGCGCGAGGACCTTCAGGAAGAGATCCGCCGGCTGCATCGCGAGCTCGGCACCACGGTCGTCTTCGTCACCCACGACCAAGGCGAGGCGCTGTCGCTGTCCGACCGCATCGCGCTGATGAACAGGGGCCGCATCTGCCAGCTCGACGCGCCCGGCGCGCTCTACGACCGGCCGGCGAGCCGCTTCGTCGCCGATTTCATCGGCCGCACCAACATCGTGCCGGTCGACGGCGGCCACGCCGGAGCCATCGGGCTGGCCGGGGTCGGCGCCGAGGTCGTGGCGCTCAGCCTGCGGCCGGAGAAGCTGCGCCGGACGGCCGGCACGGACGCGCCCGGCTTCGAGGCAACCGTACAGGACATCGCCTTCCGCGGCTCGACCATGGAGCTGCGCCTGCGCGCGGCATCCGGCCTGACGCTGCGCATGTCCGAGCCGAGGGCCGGCGCGCTGGCGCCGCCCGCGCTCGGCGAGACGATCCGCATCGGCTTCGCGCCGGAAGACGCGACGCCGCTTTACGAATGACCGAACCCGACGGGAGGAAAAGTGTCATGAGGAAGTTGACGAGAAGAACCCTGCTTGCCGCGGCAGCCGCGCTGCCGCTCGCCGCCGGCGTGGCGGTGGCGCAGGATGTGGAGATCACCTATGCCGGGTCCGGCGGCGGGCTGGCGCAGGTGATGGACATGCTGTTCGACAAGCCGTTCACGGAAGCGACCGGCATCCGCGTCAAGGCGCTGGCCACCACGGACCGCGTCTCGGCCATGCGCGCGATGATGCAGGCCGGCAACCCGATCTGGGACGTCGCCGAGCTGACCCCAATCGAGTACGCTACCGCCTCGATCGAGGGCTGGCTGGAGCCGATGGATTGGGACGTCATCGACCCGAACGGGCTTCAGCCGCCCGAGGCGCGGCTGCCCGACGGCGGCATCGCCGCAACCTATTCCACGATCCTCGCCCAGCGCACCGACAAGTTGCCCGAAGGCAGGAAGATGACGTCGTGGGCTGATTTCTGGAACGTCGAGGCGTTTCCCGGGCCGCGCGCGCTTCAGGATTCGGTGATGGAGAACCTCGAATTCGCGCTCCTTGCCGACGGCGTCGAGATCAAGGACCTCTACACCGTCCTCGCCACCGAGGAAGGCGTCGACCGCGCCTTCGCCAAGCTCGACGAGATCAAGCCGCACGTCGTCTCCTTCTGGTCGGCCGGCGCCCAGCCGGTGCAGATGCTGTCCGACGGCGAAGTCGCCTTCACCACGGCGTGGAACGGCCGCATCACCCAGCTGAAGGCGGAAGGCGTGCCCGTCGAGACGGTCTGGAACGGCGGCGCGATCAAGCCGTCCTATGTCGGCATCCTGAAGGGCACCAAGCACAAGAAGGAAGCCGAGCAGTATGTCGCCTTCATGATCGGCGACCCGGTGCGCGGCGCCGAATTCGCCAAGCTCGTCGCCTATCCGAGCATGGTGAAGGGTCTTTACGACCACATCGATCCGGAGGCGGGCCGCGAGATGCCGACCCACCCCGACAACATCGCCGGCCAGTTTGTCGTGGACGCCGTGTTCTGGGCCAGGAACATGGATGCGCTCCAGGAGCGCTGGCAGGAATGGCTGCTCGACTGAGCCGGCTGATGGCGGCGGCGCCCCAACCCTCCCGGGGCGCCGCCGCATCTCTTTATCGCTAGAACCTGGTCGACCCTTCGCGATGCGCTTCGCCAACCGTCTCACCCTTTTGCCCGCCGTGCTGCTGGCGCTCGCGATGTTCGCGGTGCCGGTGGGGTTCGTGCTGGCCGAGGCGGTGTTCACGCCTGAGTTATCGCTGGCGCATTTCGAGCGGTTCTTCGCGCGCCCGGCCTATCTTTCCATCTTCCGCAACACGCTGTTCGTCTCGGCCGTGGTGGCGGGCATCTGCCTCGTCCTCGGCTATCCGATGGCGCTGTTCATCGTCAGCCAGCCGCCGCGGCGCAGGCCGTTGCTGCTGTTCCTCGTCCTCGTGCCGCTGTGGATGAGCATCCTCGTGCGCACCTATGCCTGGATGGTGGTGCTCGGCCGCGAGGGCATCGTCAACGGCGCGCTGCAATGGCTCGGCCTGATCGGCGAGCCGCTGACGCTGATGTTCACCACCGGCGCGGTCTATGTCGCCATGGTGCAGATCCTGCTGCCGATCATGGTCGTCACCTGCTACACGGCGATGACCGAGATCGACCCCGGGCTGGTGCGCGCCGCGCGCGTGTGCGGCGCCTCGCCCTTCGCCGCCTTCCGCAAGGTGTTCCTGCCGCTGAGCCTCGAGGGCGCGGTCACAGGCTGGTCGGTGATCTTCATCCTGTCGATGGGCTTCTTCATCGTGCCGGCGCTGGTCGGCGGCCGCCGCGACGTGCTGCTCGGCAACATGATCGTCAACCAGGTCGGCCAGGCCAACTGGGGCTTCGCCGGGGCGCTGGCGATCGTCCTCCTCGTCTCGACCGTGCTGCTCTTGGCGCTGGTACGCCTCATCATCGGCCGCTTTCTCTATTCGCCGCGGGAGATGCAGGCATGAAGACGCGCCTTCTCCCCGCCTTCCTCTTCGCCCTCGGCGTGCTGTTCCTGTTCTTCCCGATCCTGATCGTCGCGCCGATGTCGTTCAGCGGCGACCGCTTCCTCGGCTTCCCGCCGAAGAGCTGGGGCTTCATCTGGTACGAGGCCTATTTCTCCGATCCCGTCTGGCTCGCCGCGACGTGGCGCTCGCTGCGCGTCGCCGCCATGGCCGGGCTGATCGCGGCGCTGGCCGGCACGGCCGGCGTCGTCGGCCTTGCGAAACTGCCGACGCGCTGGCGCGCCGGCGTCACCGGGCTGCTGCTCGCGCCCGCCATCGTGCCCAACGTCATCGTCGCGCTCGGCGTCTTCATCCTGGCGCTGCGCTTCGGCTCGACCGACAGCGAGGCGACGCTGGTGCTGGCCCATGCCGCCATCGGCCTGCCCTTCGTGGTGATGATCGTCGGCGCGGCCTACCGCCAGACCGACCCGACGCTGGAGAAGGCGGCGCGCGTGTTCGGCGCCGGGCCGCTGCGCGCCTTCTGGACGGCGACGGTGCCGCCGCTCGCCCCGGCCATTCTCGCCGCCTTCATCTTCGCCTTCTTCGTCTCGTTCGACGAGCTGGTGATCGCGCTGTTCCTGATGGGCGGCTCGGAAACGCTGCCGGTGCGGATCTGGAACGATCTGCGCTTCGAGATCAACCCGACGATCGCGGCGATCTCCACCTTCTTCGTCGTCGTCACCGCGCTGGCCATGGGGCTGGCGGAATCCTTACGCGCCCGCGCAACCAGAAGACAGGGAAACCACTGATGTTCAGATACGAGAAGGCGGACGGGATCGCGGTCCTGACGCTCGACAACCCGCCGGTCAACGTGCTGACGCCCGAGCAGCACGAGGAGCTCTACCACATCCTCAAGGATTTCTACTCCGACCCCGAGGTGCGCTGCGGCATCTGGACCGGCGCGGGCGAGCGCGCCTTCTGCGCCGGCGACGACGTCAAGAGCGAGCGCACCGCGCGCACCACCGCCGAGATCGTCGACCGGCACCTGACCCCCCGCCGCGCCGGCGACCCGGCCGAATATCCCGGCTGGGAGGGCGAGATCCTGGCGTTGAAGCGCACCAAGCCGATGATCGCCGCCGTCAACGGCCCGTGCATGGGCCAGGGCATGATCTATCTCCTGCTCCTCACCGATTTGCGCATCGCGGTGCCGACCGCGCGCTTCGGCATGCCCGAGATCGCCTACGGCATGCCCGGGGCCGGCGGCGTCACCCGCCTCGGCCGGCAGATTCCCCAGACCGCGGCGCTGTGGATGGCGCTGACCGGCGAGGCCATCGACGCCGAGGAGGCGCGGCGCTGCTTCCTGATCAACGAGATCGTCGGGCCGGCGCGGCTGTTGGCGCGGGCCAAGGAGATCGCCGGGCGCATCGCCGCGCTGCCGCCGCGCGCCGTGCGCGTCGAGATGGAGACCTTCTACCGCGCGCTCGACCTCGACCGCGACACCGCCATGGCCTTCGCCGGCCACATGTACCAGCTCGTGCGCGCCACCTACGACAAGACGCCGCCGCTGGCCGCCAAGGAGAAGTGATCATGACCAGCCCATCTGGGACCATCGACCCCCGGCCCATGGATCCCGGCATCGCCGAGATGCAGGCGGCGGCCGACAAAATCGCCGCCATGGATTTCCCGACCTCGATCGGCGCCTTCGTCGCCGAGCGCGCCGCGACGCTGGGCAATGCCCCCGCCGCCGTCTGGTTCGAGGACGGCATCACGCTTTCCTATGCCGAGCTTCACCGCCGCTCCGACGCGCTGGCGGCGGCGCTGATGGCGCGCGGCATCAGGAAGGGCGCGCATGTCGCGCTGATGATGCCCAACGTGCCCGAGTTCGTGCTGTCGTGGTTCGCGCTCGCCAAGCTCGGCGCGGTGCTGGTGCCGACCAACACCGCCTATACCGCGACCGAGCTCGACTACCTGCTCAACCAGTCCGACGCGCAGGCGCTGATCACCGACGCCTCGCTGCTGCCGGCGCTGGAGGGCATGTCGAAGCGCCCGGCCGTGCTCGACGACGCGCGCGTCTTCGTGCGCGGCGGCGGCGCGCCTTACGTCTCGCTCGAGGCCATGCTGGCCGAGGAGCGCGAGTGGAGCGCGCCGTGGCCGGTGGTCTCCACCGACCTGATGAGCCTGCAATACACCTCCGGCACCACCGGCTTTCCCAAGGGCTGCATGCTGACCCACGACTACTGGCTGCTGCTGGCGCTCTCGGCTGCCGCCGGCATGGGCGCGGACGAGGTGAAGACGTCGCTGCTGTGGGCCCCGTTCTTCTACATGGACCCGCAATGGCAGCTGCTGATGACCATGCAGCTCGGCGGCACCGCCTATGTCGCCAGGCGCATGAGCCTGACGCGGTTCTTCGACTGGACCCGCGATCTTCAGATCAACTACACCTATTTCCCGGAAGCGGCGCTGAAGACGCTGCCGCCCAGCGACAACGACAGGAAGATGTCGCTGCGCTACATCAACGCCTTCGGCTGGTCGCCGGCCTCGGTCAGGGAAGCGCAGGAGCGCTTCGGCGTCATCGCCCGCGATTCCTTCGGCATGACCGAGATCGGCGCCGGCATGCTGGTGCCGGTGGCCGCCACGCACAAGCTCGACAAGCGCACCTGCGGCGTTGACGCGCCGTTCCGGCAGACGCGGGTGATCGGCGAGGACGGGCGCGAATGCGCCCCCGGCGAGGCGGGCGAGTTGCAGGTCCGCGGCCGCTCGATCCTCTCCGGCTACTACAAGCGCCCCGACGCCAACGCCGAGAGCTTCGACGGCGAATGGTTCCGCACCGGCGACCTCTTCATCGCCGACGAGGACGGCTACCTATCCATCGTCGGCCGCATCAAGGACATGGTGCGCCGCTCCAGCGAGAACATCTCGGCCCGCGAGGTCGAGGCCGTGCTGGAGGAGCTGCCTGAGGTCGAGGAGGCGGCCGTGGTGCCGGTGCCGGACCCGCTGCGCAAGGAGGAGGTCAAGGCCTATCTCAAGCTGAAGCCGGGCGTCGCCCGCGAGGATTTTTCGCTCGACGCCCTGTTCGAGCATTGCAGGAAGAACCTCGCCGCCTTCAAGGTGCCGCGCTACGTCGCCTTCATTGACGACTATCCGCGCACCCCCTCGCACAAGATCGCCAAGCCGAAGCTGATCGCGGCGGCCGGCGACCTGCGCGCCGACAGCTTCGACCGCGTCGACAACATCTGGCGCTGAGGTTAAATCGGACGATCCTGCCCCGCGTCTTATCCGCTCCGGGGCAGCATGATCTTCGGCCGTCCCGCCGCCCCTCATCCGGCTGCCCCCACCTTCTCCCCGTAAACGGGGAGAAGGAATCCGGCCGCATGCTTCACGCCATTTCTGCTGCGCTTGCGATTGGCGAAAGCGGGCATGGAAGCTCCCTTCTCCCCGTTTACGGGGAGAAGTGCCCGGCAGGGCGATGAGGGGCGGCGCAGACGATTCATGGTCGCGCGCCTGCGGGGCAAATGGGACGAGGCAGGCTTCAGCCCGCCACCTGCCATGTCCAGAACTCGTCGCCCTCGGCCTCGAGGTTGCGGTGCAGGACCATCTTGTGGACCTCGTCGGCGCCGTCGACCAGCCGCGCCTGCCGGGCGTAGCGGTAGATCCATTCCAGCACCGTGTCCTTGGAATAGCCGCGCGCGCCGTTGATCTGGATGGCGACGTCGGCGGCCTGGTGCAAGAGGTTGGCGACATGGACCTTGGCCATCGACACCTCCTTGCGGGCGTAGCCGCCGCGGTCGAGCTCCCACGCCGCCTTCATCACCAGCAGGCGGCCGATCTCGATCTTCATCGCGAGGTCGCCCAGCATCATCTGGATCGATTCGCGCTTCGACAGCCGCTCGCCGAAGGCAAAGCGCTCGGCGGCGTAGGTGCGGGCGATCTCGACGCAGCGCTTGGAGAGGCCGAGCCAGCGCATGCAATGCGTCAGCCGCGCCGGGCCGAGGCGCATCTGCGTCAGCTTGAGGCCGTCGCCCTCGTTCAGCAGCCGGTTCTCCACCGGGATCTCCAGCTCCTCGAACACCAGCTCGCAATGGCCGCCATGCTCCTCCGGCCCCATGATCGGGATGCGCCGGTCGATCTTCCAGCCCGGCTGGTCGCGGTCGAACAGGAAGGCGGAGAGCCCCTTGCGCGGGTCGTCCGAGGTGCGCGCCATCAGGATGAAGTGCTGCGCCTCCTCGGCCCCGGTGATGAACCATTTGCGGCCGCGGACCACGTAGCGGTCGCCTTCCCTCGTCGCCGTGGTCAGCATCATCGACGGGTCGGAGCCGCCGCCCGGATGCGGCTCGGTCATCACGAAGGCCGAGCGCACCCTGCCGTCGACGATCGGCTTCAGCCAACGCTCCTTCTGCGCCGGCGTCGCCGTCATCTCCAGCACCATCATGTTGCCGTCGTCGGGCGCGGCGGAGTTGAACACCACCGGGCCGAAGATCGAGCGGTTCATCGCCTCGTAGCACACCGCCATGCCCATGCGGCCGAGCCCCTGCCCGCCGGTCTCGGGCTTCAACTGGAGGCACCACAGCCCTTCCGCCCGCGCCTCGCCCCTCAACGCGTCGGCGAGGTCGAGCCGGATGTTCTCGTGCGCGTCGTAGCTCGCCGGGTCCGCCTCCAGCGGCAGCACCTTGTCCTCGACGAAGCGCTCGATGCGGGCGCGGAACTCCTCGATGCGCGGGGAAACGGTGAAATCCATGTCAAACGATCCTCAAAGCGATGAGACGAGATGGCCGCCATCGGCGACGAGCGCGGTGCCGGTGATGTAGCTGCCGGCGTCGGAGGCGAGGAGAAGGAGCGCGCCGTCGAGCTCGGCGGGCTGGCCGAGCCGCCGCTGCGGGATGCGCCGGATCAGCGCCTTGCCCGCGTCGCTGGCGAAGAAGTCGCGGTTCAGGTCGGTCTCGATATAGCCGGGGCACAGCGCGTTGACGCGGATGCCGTGGCGCGCCCATTCGAGCGCCAGCGCCTTCGTCAGCTGCACCAGCCCCGCCTTGGACGCGGCATAGGCCGAGACGTTGCCGGCGACGCGGTGGCCGAGGATCGAGGCGATGTTGACGATCGAGCCGCCCTTGCCGGCGTCGCGCAGCGCCCGCGCGCCCGCCTGCGCGACGAGGAAGGCGCCCTTCAGATTGGTGTCGACGACGCGGTCCCACATCGCCGCGTCCATCTCCAGCGCCGGCTGGTTGTCACTGATGCCTGCATTGTTGACGACGATGTCGGGCGCCGCGCCGATTTCGGCGAAGGCGGCCTCGACCGAGGCCGGGTCGGTGACGTCGAGGGCGACCGTCGAGGCCGTGCCGCCCGCCGCGGCGATCTCCGCCCGCGCCGCCTCCAGCGCCGCCGGCCGCCGCGCCGCGAGAACGACCCTCGCCCCCTGCCCCGCCAGCACCCCGGCGAAATGCCGCCCGAGCCCGGAGGACGCGCCGGTGACGAGTGCGGTCTTGCCGTTCAGCGTGCCAGTCATTATGACTCCAATAAAACGAGCGCTCGCTCGATTTATTGACGCTTCGCGGCCCGTGAGTCAACTGCTGTCTGTCGAAGTCGGCGGTAAAGGGCGGCGCGGCGTGCGAAGGGCATAGGGCTGTGAGGTGGTGCGGGCTGTTGACGCCGCGCCCTCGTCCTGCAAGGTCGGCGCTGCCCCTCATCCGGCCCTCCGGGCCACCTTCTCCCCGTGAACGGGGAGAAGAAAGAAGCGGCAACGCTGCGGCTGGGTCTCCTCTCCCCGTTCACGGGGAGAGGATGCCGGCAGGCAGGTGAGGGGCGGCGCCGGCGAGTATGGATTGAACGCCCGACAAACCGGGCGAGCGGTGAAACGAAGGAAAGCGGAGGCCGGCGGGTGAGGACAAGGACGATGCTCGACCAGCACGGCGACTTCTCCATGGAGGGCCTGTGCCATGCGATCCTCGAGCGGCACCGTGGCACAATCCGCGTGCAGAAGCCGCGCATCGCCGTCGCCAAGCTGGCGCGGATCGTCGAGACGATCCTGTCGCTCTCCAACCGGCAGGGCTTCCACGCCACCTCGCTGCGCGAGATCTCGGCCGCCTCGGGCGTCAGCATGGGCAGCCTTTATTCCTATTTCGACAGCAAGGACACGCTGCTTCTGATGATCCTCGGCCAGGTGGCGACGACGACCTCGACCGTGCTCGGCAACGCCCCGGCTGCGGTGAAGGACGATCCCGCCGCGCATCTGCGCTGGCTGATCGCGACCCATGTCGCGCTGACCGAGGCGATGCTGCCATGGTTCGTCTTCGCCTTCATGGAGGCGAAATCGTTCCCGCCGCAGGGCCGCAAGGCGGCGGTCGAGAGCGAGGAAGCGACGGAGGCGATCTTCCGCGACGTGATCGCGCGCGGCGCGCAACAGGGCGCGTTCGCCGTCGACGATCCCGCGTTCGCCGCGGCCCTGCTGAAGCCCCTGCTTCAGGACTGGTACGTCAAGCGCGCCAAATGGCACCGCCGCGGCCTCGACGCCGAAGGCTACGCCGCGTGCGTCGAGGCCTTCGTCGGGAAGGCGCTGGGCGCGGCGCGCGAGGGTGCGCGCGAGCCTTGAGGCGCAAGCGCGCTTCTGCCGCGCTTTCAGCCGAGGGAGCGCCCCCATTGCAGCCGGACGCGCCCGATCGCCATCGCCACGGCCGCCTGCGCCGGCTCCACCACCGGAACGCCGAGCGCGCGCTCCAGCGGCTCGCGGAACCGCGCCATGCCGGCGCAGCCCATCACCAGCACATCCGCCTGGCGCGCCTCGCGCAATTCGCGGCCGACGGCGACGAGACGATCGAGCGTCACCCGCTCGTCCGCCATCTCGGCGATGCTCAATTCGACCGGCAGGTTGCCGACGAAGCGCTCGCCCGCGCCCATCGCGCCGATATAGCGGAGCTGGCGCGCGATCGAGCTGCGCATCATCGCGATGACGCCATAGCGGTGGCCGAGGGTGAGCGCGGTCAGGATGCCGCATTCGGCGATGCCGAGGACGGGCCTGCGGCTCTGCTCGCGCAGCGCATGGAGGCCCGGGTCGGAAAAGCAGGCGACGACGAAGGCGCTCGCGGCATCCTCGAGCGACGCGGCGAGCGCCAGCAGGTCCGGGACGAGGCCATCGGCGTCGCGCTGCGACTGGATGCCCGGCGGGCCCTTGGCCATGGTCACGCATTCGATCGCCGGGCCGCCCGCCATCCGCAGCGGGGCGAGCGCGGCGTCGAGCTCGCGCGTGACCCGCTCTGTCGAGTTGGGGTTGATGACGTAGATCGCACCGCTCATCGGCTTCTCCTCCGTGCCGGCCCTTCAGGCGCACGCCGTCATTCGACACAGCTCGCCAGCCACCATGTCAGGAGGCCGGCCGCCTCGAGAAAGTCGTCCATGTCCATCGCCTCGAGCGGGTTGTGGCTGCCGTTCTCGTTGCGCACGAAGATCATCGCCGTGGGGATGCCCGCCGCCGAGAAGGCGGCCGCGTCGTGCGAGGCCGGGCTGTGCAGCGATCCCGCGTCCATGCCCATCGCCGCCACGCCGCGGTTGAGCTCGGCGGTGATCTTCGGGCACATCGGGCCGACCGGCGCCGAGGCGCGGGGGCCGAGCTCGAACTTCACCTGCCGCGCCGCCTCGATCCGCTCGACGGCCACCAGCATCTTGTTCTCCAGGCCGGAGAGGACGCCGGCGTCGTAGGCGCGCACGTCGAGGCTGAAGCCGAACTCGCCCGGCACGGTGGTCAGCCCATGGGCGGCGGGATCGGTGTGGAAGCGGCCGAAGGTCATCGCCACCGGCGTTCCCGCCTCCTCGTGGCGCGCCCACAGCCGGTCCATGACCATAGCGAGGTCGGCCGCGGCCATGGCCGCATCGCGGCGAAACCGGCGCGGCGTTCCCACATGGTCGTAGCGGCCGACGATCCGCGCCTCGGGGTAGCGGAAATTGCCGGGGATGCCCGCGCCGACCGCGATCGGCTGCCGGCGCTGGACGAGGGTCGGCGCCTGCTCGATATGCACCTCGACGAAGGCCCGCACGTTGTCGCGCGACAGGACGGGCGCGCCGTTGCGCAGTGCCGCGGGGTCGCCGCCGCATTCGGCGATGTGCTCGAACAGCGTCCTGCCGGTATCGATGCGCCGTGCCTCCAGCGCGCCCTCTGGAAGGGTGCCGAGGGCCGCGCGGCTGCCGATGTAGGAAACCTGGAACCACACGCTTTCCTCGGCCCGCACGCCCATCACGGTGACGTCGCACGGCAGCTCGATATTGCCGGCTCGCAGCGCCGCGAGGCTGGTCAGGCCGGCGACGACGCCGGCCGCGCCGTCATAGTTGCCGCCGCCCGGAACGCTGTCGAGATGCGAGCCGATCAGGATGCGCGGCGCGGACCGGTCGCGGCCGGGCAGGGTCATGTAGGTGTTGGCCGCCGCGTCGCGGGTGACTTCGAGGCCGGCCCGCCCGGCGTACTCGGCCATCACCCGATGGCCGGCATTCTCGCCCGGCCCGTAGGTGTCGCGAAAGATACCCGGCTTCCCGTCGAGCGACACCTTGATCATCTCGAACAGGTCTTCAGGTATCTTCCTGCTGCCTTGAACGCATCGCCGGATTTGATCGGCCGCCACCATGATGATCCCACTCGCTGAACTCGTTGATTCGAGCCTAGCGCGATCCCTACGGGTCCAATAATCGAAAACCCGGCCGCTTATATAAGGCCGGGTTATAGTGGGCGCCGGAGGAAGGCGGGGGCCGGAAAGCGAACGGAAACGGGCGGTTGGCCGCCCTCCCCGCGCTAGGGCGCCGGCAGGAGCCATGGCCCTCGCATCGCGTCCGGATCAGAGGGTCGGGGTGCGCTCCGGCGTGCGGACGAGCGGCACGAAGCGGCCGGAACCGGGGGCGGCGGCGAGCGCGCCGTCCTTCACGACGACCTGCCCCCGGCGCATCACCGTCTGCGGCCATCCCGTGACCTCGCGGCCCTCATAGGGCGTATAGCCGGTGCGGTCGTGCAGCATCGCCGCGCCCAGCGTCACCTTGCGCTCCGGGTCCCACAGGACGAGATCGGCGTCGGCGCCGATCGCGATCGTCCCCTTTCGCGGGTGGAGGCCGAACAGCCTTGCCGGCGCGGTCGCCGTCGCCTCGACGAAACGCTCGATGCCGAAGCGGCCGCTCGACACCATGGCGTCGAACAGGAGCGGAAGCCGCACCTCGATGCCCGGCATCCCGTTGGCGATCTGCTTGAAGGTGGAGGACGGCCCGTGGCGCAGCTTCGCCGTCTCGTCGAAACGATAGGCGGCGTGGTCGGACGTCACGAGCTGGATGTCGCGGCTCTCCAGCGCCCGCCACAGCGCCTCGTGGTCGCCGGCGAGGCGCAGCGGCGGCGAGCACATCCACTTGCCGCCCTCGAGGCCCGGCCTCTCCAGCTCGTCGCGGGTGAGGAGAAGGTAGTGCGGGCACGTTTCCGCCGAGACGCGCACGCCCCGCGCCCGCGCGGTGCGGACGGCCTCAGCGCCCTCCCGCGTCGAGACGTGGAAGATGACGACGGGCTGGTCGACCAGCTCGCTCATCCGGATGACGCGCTCGATCGCCTCGACCTCGGCCGCGCGCGGATGGCTGTCGGCGTGATGGCGCGGCGCCGTCAGCCCCTCGGACAGCAGGCGCTGCGTCTCCCAGGCGATCATGCCGTGGTTCTCGGCATGGAAGCACACGCTCGCGCCGTGACGGCGGGCGATGCGCAGGATGTCGAGGATCTGGGCGTCGCCGACCTGAAGCAGGTCGTAGGTGGTGAACAGCTTGATCGAGCCGTAGCCGCGCGAAAGAAGGTCCGGCAGGTCCTTCTCCAGCGTCTCCGGCGTCGGGTCGGAGACGATGAGATGGAACGCGTAATCGACGATCGCGCCGCGTTCCGCGAGGCCGGAATAGTCCTCAACGACTTTGGCGAGGTTCCATCCCTTGTGCTGGGCGGCGAAGGCGATCACGCTCGTCGTGCCGCCGAAGGCCGCCGCCGCGGTGCCGCTCTCCCAGTCGTCGGCGCTCATCAGGCCGTTGGCCGACAGCTGCTCGATATGGGCATGGGTGTCGACGCCGCCGGGCAGGACCAGCTGGCCGGTGGCGTCCAGCTCCTGCGCCGCCTCGCCGAGATCATGGCCGATGGCGACGATCCGGCCGTCGCGGACGGCGATGTCGGCCTCGAAGACGTCGGCGGCCGTGCCGACCGTGCCGCCGCGGATCAGGATATCGAAGGGCTTCTTGCTCATGACGGTCTATCCGCTTTCAGGGCGTTCGAGGAGGCCGGATCTGGCCGCGTCAGCATTCGACGGCCGTCGCCGCGAACCGCTCGACGTGGTAGTGCCGCGCCGCGATGCAGGGGCAGTAGCGATTGACGATCGGGGCGAGGCGCTCGGCGACGGCCCTGCGCCCGCTGTTCAGTTCGCCCAGCCGCGCCCGCGCCTCCTCGACGTCGCGCCGCAGGCGCTCGATGTCGAGGCGCGTCAGCCGGCCGTCGCGGACCACCCAGCTTCCGTCGACCATCACGTGCCTGACCGCCGTTCCGTCCTCGCAATGGACAAGCTGGTTGATGCCGTCGTTCAGCGGCATCCAGTTGACGTTGCCGAGCGAAAGCAGCACGAGGTCGGCGCGGAAACCCGTCTCGATCCGCCCGACGCGCCCTTCCATCCCGAGCGCGCGGGCGGACCCCGTGGTCGCGGCGCGCACGGCTTCCGTCGTCGTCAGCCACCTTGCCGTATCCGGGCCGCGCACCTTGGACGACAGCGAGGCGAGGCGCATCGATTCGTACATGTTCAGATTGTCCGAGCACTGCGCGCCGTCGGTGCCGAGCGCGAGGTTGACGCCCGCGTCGAGAATGGCCCGCGCGTCGGCGATGCCGTTGCCGAGCCGCATGTTGCTGCCCGGATTGTGGGCGACCGAGGCCCCGCTGTCGGCGAGGCGCTTCATGTCGTCACGGTCGAGCCAGACCCCGTGCGCGGCGGTGAAATGCGGGCCGAGAAGGCCGAGCGCGGCGAGATGCGCGGTCGGGGTCTTGCCGTACAGGTCCATGCCGACGACCGACTGCACCTTGGATTCGGAAAGGTGCATGTGCAGCCCGACGCCGAACTCGCCGGCCAGGTCGCGGCAATGGACGAGGAAGTCGTCGCTGCAATGATGGGGAATGGTCGGCGCGACGGCGAGCGACACCCCGTCGCGGTCGCGCGTCCAGGTGGAAAGGAGCTGGCGCATGACGGCCAGCGTGCGCTCGGACGGGGCGAGGCGCTGGCCGTCGACCGCCTCGGCGAGGTCGTCCGGTATCTCGCCCCTCAGGCCGGGAATGGCCTCGAAGAAGCTGCGGTCGGCGATCATCGGCGCCAGGACGGCCCGCATGCCGGCGGCGGCATAGGCGTCGGCCACGGCCTCCACGCCCTCGATCGACGGCGAGGGCCACTCGACCATCAGGTCGTAGCAGCCGGTGCAGCCCTTCAGCAGCATCTCGGCGGCGGTGAGCGTCGCGCTGAGCGCCTTGTCGGCGACGGTGCGGCTGCCGTTCATGGCCGAGCCGGCATTCAGCAGCAGCTCCAGCGTCATCAGGTCGTCCCAGCCCTTGGCGAGGCTGCCGTGGCTGTGGACGTGGGCGTTGATCAGCCCCGGATGCACGGCGTAGCCGTCCGCGTCGAAGATCTCGGTGCCGTCGGGCAGCGCGAGGTCGCGGCCCACCGCAACGATCTCCCCGTCCCGGACGAGGATGTCGACCTTCTCGCGCGGCGCGGAATCCGGCTGGATCAGGACGGCGCCGGCGATGCATAGGGGACGTGCCACTTACAGTTCCTCCTCGGTTCTGGTGAGCCCGAGAGCTTTCTCGATGCCCACCTTCCGCTCTCGGGCGATGGTGGTGAGAATGGTGACGAAGCGCTTGGCCAGGCGCGAAAGCGGCCGTTCCTTGAGGCAGATGACCGAGCCGCTGATCGGGATCGCCGGCTCGAAGGAGCGCACGACCAGCCCCTGGCCGATGGCGTCGGCGGCGGAGAATTCGTCGCTGATCGCGACGCCGGCGCCGCTCGTCGCCATCCGGCAGGCGGTGGTGCCCTTCTGGACGATGAGGTTGGGCGCGTAGGGGACGCCCGCGTCGCGGAAGGTCGCGGCGATCATGCCGCCGAGGCGGGTCGTCGGCTCGAGGCCGATCAGGGGATGGGTGAGGAAATCGGCGGGGCCGATCGTCGAGCGGCGCGCCAGCGGATGGTCGAGCGGCAGGACGCAGACCATCCGTCCCTCGACGATCGGCTGCAATTCGAGCGAGGGGCGGGCGTCGGACGACACCGCGATGCCGAGATCGGCGAAGCCGGTCTCGACCGCCTCGATGACGCCGTCCATGCCCTGGACGTCGAAATAGACCTGCACGTTCGGCCGGCTCGCCATCAGCTCCGCTATGGCCTGCGGCACGAAGCTGTCGCCGAGCGGGTTGGTCGAGACGACGCGCAGATGGCCGCGCTGCGTGTTCCTCAGCGCGGAAATCCGCTCGTTGATGCTGCGCGCCATCATCTGGAGCGGCTGGGCGTCGCGGTAGAGCGACATCGCCTCGCGCGTCGGGACCAACCTGTTGCCGACGCGGTCGAAGAGCTTGAAGCTGATGGCCGTCTCGAGATGCTTGATGGCGTTGCTCACGCCCGGCTGCGACAAGCCGAGCTCGTAGGCCGCCGCGACGGTCGTGCGGCAGCGCATCACGGCACAGAAGATTTCGATCTGCTTCAGGTTCACCATCTTTCTCCCTTGACCATCCGGCCCTGCCGCACTTGTAGCAGGACCGGAAAGCCGCAGGCGATGCCGGCGGTCAGCTGCCGGCGGATTGCTGGCGGATCGAC